>NZ_SMMF01000941.1:54178-87758 GCF_009711355.1 Roseibium sp. RKSG952
TGTTGCGAGAGGAAGCCGCGTGAAATACCTTTCCGCCCTTGCAGCAACCTTGTTTGCCCTTGGCGTGTGGCAGGCGATTGTCAGCCTGACGGGTTTGCCCAAGTTTATTCTGCCCGGCCCCGCGCTTGTGGCCGAGACTTGGTGGCAGAATCGCTGGTTGATCGCGGAACACACCTGGATCACGGCGGTCGAGGTTCTGATTGGACTGGCCTGCGGAACATTTCTGGGTGTGATCACTGCGTTGCAGCTGGCAAATTCACGGGCTGCGCGCGTTCTGGTCCAGCCCATGTTGGTATTTACGCAAGCATTGCCAGTCTTTGCGCTGGCGCCGCTACTGACACTGTGGCTGGGCTATGGCCTCTGGTCCAAGGTCGCGATGGCGGTGTTGATCATCTATTTTCCGATCACCTCATCATTCTTTGACGGATTGATGCGGACGCCCGCCGGATATCTGGATCTTGCGCGGACAATGCAGGCCAGTTCACGCTCGGTATTGTGGCATATTCGGATACCTGCTGCGTTACCCTCACTCGCCTCTGGTATGCGGCTGGCGGCGGTCTACGCGCCAATCGGTGCCGTGATTGGTGAATGGGTCGGATCATCGCAAGGGCTGGGTTATCTGATGCTGCTGGCCAATGGCCGCGCCAAGACCGATCTGATGTTTGCCGCGATGCTGACACTGGGTGTGTTTTCCATTGTCCTGCACATGCTTGTACGCCACGCAACAGCTCGTATGGCAGGTGAGGCCCATTAACCAATCGGAAACCTATTCTGAGCCAGTCTGAGCGCATGACTCAGGACGCCTTTGCCGAAGCCCCGATGCTGTTTGAAAGTGACGAAGCCCCGGTGGCGCCGCTGCCCTCGGGTCGATTACCGTCTTATATCAAGGACCATCGTAAACGCCTGCGTGAACGCTTCATGTCGGGTGGATCTGCGGCGATGCCGGATTATGAGCTGTTGGAGCTTGTGTTGTTTCGTTCGATCCCCCGGCAGGACGTGAAGCCACTGGCCCGGGCGTTGCTGGATGCGTTTGGCGATTTCAACCGCGTGCTGACCGCACCCGAAGAGCGGCTGCGCCAGATCAAGGGGGTGGGTGACACGGTGATCACCGACCTGAAGATACTTGAGGCCTGCGCCCACCGCATGGCCCGCGCGCGGGTGATGCAACGCCATGTGATTTCGGGTTGGGATGCGCTTCTGGACTATTGCCACACCACAATGGCGCATCGCGAAACCGAACAATTCCGGGTGTTCTATCTGGATCGCAAGAACGTTCTGATCGAGGATGAAGAACAGGCCAAGGGTACGGTGGACCATGTGCCCGTTTATCCGCGAGAGGTGGCGAAACGCGCTTTGGAACTGAATGCCTCAGCCCTGATCCTGGTGCACAATCATCCCTCAGGCGATCCGACGCCGTCACAATCGGATATCGATATGACAAACCGTATTCAGGACGCCTGTACGGCGCTGGGGCTGACCCTGCATGATCACCTGATTATCGGAAAATCAACTGAATTGAGTTTCAGGTCGCAAGGCTATCTATAGCGGTCACTCGACCCAGATCTCGACCCTACGATTGACCTTCCGGCCCCAATCCGTGTCATCGCAGGCCATGGGCATGGCTTCGCCGAACCCTTCGACATCGATTTCGACACTTTCCGGAACTGCAGTTTCAACGGCATTCAGTACCGCATTCCGCACGGTCTGAGCGCGGCGAAGCGCGATGCGTGCATTGGCCGAGGCCGCACCGTCCCCGTCACTGAAACCCACAAAGATCAGCTTGCGCGCATCAAACGTCCCGCTTTCAAGCGCCTGCGCGAGGTGCTGAATGTTTGAGCGTGATTGTGCATCGGGTCGGGATGAGCCCGTTTCGAACCGAAAGGATAGCGAAAGGCGCGACAAGGGCCTTAGCGTTTCGATCATCCGCTGCAGCTCTTCCATGCCCACTTCGGCCCCGCCAGCGGTGATGGCGTTTGCCAACCGATCCCCTTGCAATCCGATGCGGATTGTTTCGGGTGACTGATCAACAAACCCGGCTTGCCGGATCACCATCTGCGCCTCGGCGCTTTGAGTGTAGGCCAGAAACTGCCGGACAATCTTTGGCAGCCGGCGTTGCGGCAAATACATGAACATCGGTGACGTCAGAGGATAATCCTCGGTTTTGATCGATTGCCGTGTTGCCGTCAGAGCGTATCCGCAGCCGCCAGATAAAGGCAAAGCTTGCGCCGGACCAACCCCGGCATGACTGGCGATACCAATGGCAAAGGGGTCATCTGCTACGGCTTTCACCAGATCGCTACTGCGGGCGTGCCGTTCGATAACCACCTCAAGCAGCGCATCGGCAGAGACTAACAGCAAATCTTCTGCGGCCTGCGCAAGTCCACCACCCGCATCCGGCAGATGCAACGCAATTGGCGCATCCGGCCCGCCCAGCTCTGCCCAATTTGTGACCTCACCGGCAAAGACCCGCGCCAAGTCGCTTGGCAGAATCTGACGGATCGGATTTTCCCTTGATACAACGGGGACCATGGCATCCAGTGCCAGGACCCGCGATCGGCGAGGCCGGGTTAGATCACCAATCCCAGCCTCTTGAGCTGCTTCATTTTCCTCAGGGCGGATTTCGCGCAAGGCCATGACGATGTCAGCCTCATCCCCGATCAGGTCAGCGAAACCTCGCGCGGTGTTTCCAGCGTGAAATGTCAGGCGACCCAGCGGAGCATGACGCCCTGGCTGTTGCAGTGCGTAGACAAATAGACCTTCCTCTAAATCCGTGCGGTCCGTCTCCAGACCTTCTTGTCGGGCGAAGCCTTCGATCAAGGCAGGCATCAGAGCGTCAGCTATGACCGAGGAACCCGAAAAACTGACCTCAGCAACAAAATCGATGAGATTGGGACAGGCGAGACCATCACAGGTGACACCGGATCCATCCACGGTCAATTCGCCAAATTGCGTATCAACGCGATAAAACTCGCCATCATAGCTTAACAGATTGCCTGTGACCTCGACCTTACCGTCGTGTGAGGTCAGGGTAATGTCCTGCGCCGCGACACCTGCAGCGCCTGCAAAAAACGACAACATCGTAGTTGCCGCGCGAAGAAAATACATAGGGGACCGTTAAACTGCCTGCGGTTACTTTGCCGCGATTTTCAGGTCTTCGAACAGATTATTCAACACCAGAAAATTCTGGTCTGCGGAACAATCCGGCATCGGCAGTGTCAGGTCACGCGACCGCAGACGGCGATCCGCGCGGATTTCCAGCGATTGAACGCTCAGTTTTCGCCCGCAATTTGCCTCTGTCACTTCTGCTTCGACGGTCAGTGCGATCTCACCGTTCTGATCCGTTTGACCGGCCGGAAAGGTGTATAGTTCGACATTGTGTGCACTTGTTGAGCCTGCGATACCCAAGTGAACCACATTACCTACACCCTCAGCTTTCGGGTTTGCCCAGACATGCCCAGCCTCGCCATAGCTTGCGCCAAACTCCAATGCATGTAGCTGAAGCTCGGTGTTTCCCCGCCATTGCAGGGCAACGCGGTTGTATGCCGCGAAATCCGGGACGTGAGTTGTGGCGACTGTTCCGGCATTGTCCTCGAAGGAAATCAGGAAAATCGCATATTCGGAAAGCACCGGGATGGTCAGGTCAATACGGCCGTCCTCATCTGTCCTGGCTGTGAATGTCATTCCGCTGTGGTGAAGCTCGACATTCTGGCTGGGCTTACAGGGGGCCTTTAAGGTCAATCGGGCAGCGGCCTGCGGTGCGGCGACTGCGCGTGCGCTCAGATTACAGTCTACCTGCTGTTGAGGGTCTGTAGGCTTGGCGCGAAGTGTTCGGTTTGCCGGGGATGTCACTGAACTCTCAGTGTCTGCCGGTGAAGAAGAGGTCAGAACAACACTTTCGAGTCCGGGGATTACAGAGCTTTCGTTTGTCACCGAGGCATGTTGAATGGTCGCGCCTTTGTGTTGCGCGTTCGGACCGTTCTGCATCAGGTAACCAATCGCAAGAGCACAGGCCACTGTGCCACAGGTGGTCACGTAGTTCTTAATGACAAACAAGACACCCTCCCCAGTTGAAGGAGCGAGTCGCAATTTCATTAACAATCGCGGCCAATATGTGGCCGCGACGCGGAGTCATTGTGTCCGCGGTTGGGTGACGTTAGGTCAGCCTACCGTGGCAGTGTTTGAACTTCTTACCCGAACCGCAGGGACATTTGTCATTGCGTGACGGGTTACCCCAGGTATCAGGGTCATCTTCGACAAAACCCGGGCGCGGATCACCCGAAGCTTCGGCCTCGGCCACGGCTTCGGCCTGATCGGTAGCCTCTTTGATCTGCGCCTGCTGTGACGCCATCTGAGCCATCATTTCGCGCTGTTCTTCTTCGGACAGCGGGCGAACACGGGCCAGTTGCTGGGTCACAGTTTCCCGCAGGCCTTCCAGCATCGATTCAAACAGCTGGAAGCTTTCGGTCTTGTATTCATTCAGCGGATCACGCTGAGCGTAACCGCGGAATCCAACAACCGAGCGCAGATGCTCGAGCGTCAGCAGATGCTCGCGCCATTTGCCGTCAATGGTCTGCAACAACACCTGTTTTTCGATGTTGCGCATGTTTTCCGGGCCGAAAGCGACGGCTTTTTGCGCCATCATATCGTCAGTGGTCTTGATGAGGCGTTCGCGAATTTCTTCGTCATCAACACCTTCTTCGGCAGCCCAGTCTTGAACCGGGACATCCATGTTCAGCTTGTCTTTGATCGCTTCATGCAGACCATCGGTATCCCACTGATCCGCATAGGTCTTTGGTGGCATGTACTGATCGATCAGGTCATCGATCACCTGTTCGCGCATATCCGATGCAATATCCGACAGATCGTCCGCCGACATGATCTCGCGGCGCTGGTTAAAGATCACCTTCCGCTGGTCGTTCATGACATCGTCGAACTTCAGAACGTTCTTACGCATGTCAAAGTTGCGACCTTCGACCTTGGCCTGAGCGCGCTCAAGCGACTTGTTCACCCATGGGTGAATGATTGCTTCGCCCTCTTTCATGCCCAGGGTGGTCAGGACCTTGTCCAGACGTTCCGAGCCGAAGATACGCATCAGGTCATCTTCGAGGCTCAGATAAAAGATGGTGCGGCCGGGGTCGCCCTGACGGCCCGAGCGGCCACGCAGCTGGTTGTCGATCCGGCGGCTTTCGTGACGTTCCGAGGCCATGACGTAGAGGCCACCGGCCTCCAGTACTTTTTGCTTTTCTTCTGCGTGGCGGGCTTCTTCCTGGGCGCGCAGTTCCGCCGGATCTGCATCTGGGTTTTCGGCCAGCGCCTGCAGGACTTTCATTTCCACATTGCCGCCCAGCTGAATGTCGGTTCCGCGACCGGCCATGTTGGTCGCGATTGTAACCGCACCCAGACGACCGGCATCTGCCACGATCTGCGCTTCCTGCTCGTGCTGACGGGCGTTCAGAACGTTGTGCTCGATGCCTTCTTTGACCAGCAATTGACTCAGCAGCTCAGATTTTTCGATTGATGTGGTACCCAGCAATACCGGTTGCCCTTTTTCAGAGGCTTTCTTGGTTTGCTTGATCATCGCATCGTATTTTTCGGCAGCGGTACGATACACCTGATCGTTTCGGTCTTCACGCGCGATTGGTTTGTTGGTCGGAACCTCGACTACGCCCAGGCCGTAGATTTCGGCAAACTCTTCTGCCTCGGTGAGCGCGGTGCCTGTCATGCCGCCTAGTTTATCGTAGAGGCGGAAGTAGTTCTGGAACGTCACGCTGGCCAGTGTCACGTTTTCGGGCTGAATCTGCACGCCTTCCTTGGCCTCGATCGCCTGATGCAAGCCCTCGGACAGGCGGCGGCCCGGCATCATGCGACCAGTGAATTCGTCAATCAGAATGACGTTCCCATCGCGCACGATATAATCCTTGTCGCGCTGAAACATCTTGTGCGCGCGCAGGCCTTGGTTGACGTGGTGCACGACAGTTGTGCTTTCGGGGTCATACAGCGAATGGCCTTCGGGCAGCAGTCCCGCATCCAGCAATTGCTGTTCGAGGAATTCGTTGCCTTCGTCGGTGAAGGTCACGTTGCGGGATTTTTCGTCCAGCGTGAAATGATCATCCTGAAGCAAGGGGATCAGGGCGTCGATGGCCGTGTAAAGGTCCGAACGGTCCTGCGACGGGCCCGAGATGATCAGAGGTGTCCGCGCTTCATCGATCAGGATCGAGTCCACCTCGTCCACGATCGCGAAGTTGTGGTACTTTTGGTAGATCTCGGCCAGATCCGCCTTCATATTGTCGCGCAGATAGTCGAAGCCCAGCTCGTTGTTGGTCGCATAAGTGACGTCACACGCGTATGCAGCCTTCTTTTCGGCATCAGGCTGGCCGGACCAGATCACACCGGTGGTCATACCGACGGCGGCAAACACCTTGCCCATCCATTCCGAGTCACGCTTGGCCAGGTATTCGTTGACCGTCACCACGTGCACGCCCTTGCCCGTCAGCGCATTCAGATAGGCGGGGAAGGTGGCGACCAGCGTCTTGCCTTCACCCGTTTTCATTTCCGAGATGTTGCCCTGATGCAGGAATGTACCGCCCATCAGCTGCACATCAAAGGCGCGCAGGCCCAGCGCTCGCTTTGCACCCTCGCGGACGTTGGCAAAGGCTTCGGGCAGCAGAGCGTCCAGGCTTTCGCCGTCCAGCGCACGTTTGCGCAGCTCTTCGGTCTTTTCGATCAGGCCCTCGTCGGACAGTTTCTCGAACTCGGGCTCCAGCGCGTTGATCTTTTCGATCAGGGGGCGGGTCGCCTTGATCTTGCGGTCGTTCGGTGTTCCGAACACCTTTTTGGCGAGCGTTCCGAGTCCCAGCATGTTCACTCCAGCGGATCTGTTCTTGTCTTGGTTGCGACAGGCTTGCCCACCTTGCGCGCAACCCATAGATACGGGGGGTGAAAGGCGGCCCTGTCCAAGGCTTCAAGGCGATGTAAGCGGCAGGTTCCAGAGTGTCAACGCCACGCCCCGTCGCGGCAAGAAAATAGGATGATTCAATGCCAAAAGGCCTCACTTTTTTGCCATCGCTCGCTCTCGCTGCTGTGATGGCACTGCCTGTTGTCGCCGAAACCAAGCCTGATGTGGACACCGTCGTGGCACGGGTCAACGGTGATGAAATCACACTGGGTCACGTCATCGCCACCGCTGCCGCTCTGCCGCCGCAGTATCAGCAACTGGAAGATGATGTGCTCTACGAGTTCATCCTGGAACAGCTGGTGCAACAGCAGTTGCTGGGCCAGCAGCAGGATGGCCTGTCGGCCCTGAACGAACTGGCGCTGGAAAACGAAACACGTTCGCTTCGGGCAGTTCAGACCGTCAACGAGGTTACCGAGGCCACCGTGACCGATGAGGCGATCCAGGCGGCCTATGACGCACAGTTCGCTGATTTCGAGGGTGAGGATGAGTTCAATGCCAGCCATATTCTGGTAGAAACCGAAGAAGAGGCGAAAGAGCTCAAGTCGCAATTGGACGACGGTGCCGATTTTGCTGAACTGGCAAAGGAAAAATCCACAGGTCCCTCCGGCCCCAATGGCGGTTCGCTGGGTTGGTTCGGTAAGGGACAGATGGTTCCGGAATTCGAACAGGCCGTTGTTGCGTTGGAGAAAGACAATGTATCCGACCCCGTTCAAACTCAATTCGGCTGGCATGTCGTCAAACTGAATGACAAGCGAAAGTCCGAAGCTCCTGAACTGGCGGTGGTTCGCGAAGAGCTTGCCCAGACCATTCGTCAGGATGCAATTCAGGCCCGGATTGATGAATTGACCCAGCAGGCACAGATCGAACGCCCCGCTCTTGAAGGCACTGGCCCCGAGGTCATTCGCCAGCTGGACCTGATTCAGGAGTAACTCTCGTGGCCACGATCACCAAGGTTTCACCGCTTGCACCAGCGGCTTTCCCCGAATTGCCGGTTATTGACGGCGTGCGCTTTGCCACTGTCGAGGCAGGTGTGCGCTATCTGGGCCGCACGGATGTCATGCTGGCGGTCATGGACCCGGGCACATCGGTGGCCGGTGTGTTTACCCGATCAGCGACCCGGGCGGCTCCGGTGCTGGATTGTCAGGAAAAGATCGGCGGCTCCAGCGAGGGGCCAGCGGCGATCCTTGTGAATTCGGGCAACGCCAATGCGTTTACAGGGCATTACGGTCAGAACTCGGTCGCTGAAGTGACGCAGGCCGTGTCTTCGGTTACTGGTGTGGCTGTGGATCGCGTATTCACCTCATCCACCGGGGTGATCGGCGAGCCGCTGCCGCATGAACGCATTGTGGCTCAGCTGGATGTGCTGAACGGCGCCCTGCAAGATGACAAGCTCGAAGACGCTGCACGTGCCATCATGACAACGGATACCTTCCCGAAAGGCGCCAGCGCACAGGTCGAGATAGACGGTAAAACAGTCTCTATTTCGGGGATTGCTAAGGGTTCCGGCATGATCGCGCCAGATATGGCAACGATGCTGGTCTACATCTTCACGGATGCCAAAGTTGACCAATCGGCACTGCAGGCCATGCTGGGCGCCCATACGGATCGGACGTTCAACTGCATCACTGTAGACAGCGATACATCGACCTCGGACAGCCTGTTGCTGTGTGCGACCGGTGCGTCGGGTGTTGATGCAACAGACAACGCCGATTTCGCCGATGCATTGGAAGGCGTCATGCTGGATCTGGCCCAGCAGGTGGTACGCGACGGTGAGGGCGCAACAAAGTTCGTGGAAATCCGGGTGACAGGAGCGGTCTCGGGCGCTGATGCAAAGGTGCATGGGCTGGCGATCGCGAACTCTCCACTGGTCAAGACCGCAATCGCAGGTGAAGATCCGAACTGGGGTCGGGTGGTCATGGCGATCGGTAAATCGGGAGCTGCAGCCGACCGAGATCTGCTGAGCATTTCGTTCGGTGACATTCTGGTGGCCGAAAAGGGTTGGGTCAGCCCTGATTATCGTGAGGAAGATGCCGCGGAATACATGAAGGGTCAGAACCTGATGATCACCGTTGATCTAGGTTTGGGGGACGGAGAATCCACTGTCTGGACCTGCGACCTGACCCACGGCTACATCGAAATCAACGCGGATTACCGGTCGTGAAGACAGTTCTTGTATCCGCCGTCGCCCTGATCGATATCGAAGGCCGGGTGCTGTTAGCGCAACGCCCGGAGGGTAAATCCATGGCTGGCCTGTGGGAATTCCCTGGTGGCAAGATCGAACCCGGCGAAACGCCCGAAGCCGCGCTGGTCCGCGAATTGCATGAGGAACTGGGTATCGATACCTGGGCCTCTTGCCTCGCCCCGCTGACCTTCGCCAGCCACAGCTATGACGATTTTCACTTGCTGATGCCGCTGTTTGCCTGCCGCAAGTGGGAGGGTATTCCGCAATCCAAGGAAGGGCAGGCACTCAAATGGGCGCGTGCGAATGAGTTGCGGAATTATCCCATGCCTGCTGCTGACGTGCCACTGATCCCGATTTTGCGGGATTGGTTGTAGGCTTGGGTTGGGGCGGGCTTTTCGGAAATCTGTCTGAGTAACAACATGCGATGGGCAACAAACCCGATTCTGCATGTTTCCTTGAATTGGTTTGCCCGCCTTAATTGGATGGAAAATTCACTCAGTGTTTGATCACGCGAATGTTTGTGGCGCTCTACCAGAGTTCGATGATTGAGGTACTAAGAATATCGAAATCATTGCCGATAAGGCGAACCAAAGCTGCGTTGCAACAATAATCAGCAACCCTATGTTGCCCAATAGGGGTATGCCCGACCCAGCAGGGCTACTGTCAGTGAATGCCGCGAATACGAACACCAGAAGCCCCAAAGCCCAGCCAATGCCAGCTATCCAGAACCTGCGAATTTGTTGGTCGTAAACAACTTTGTAACCTGGATCAGTCTTGCGCCAAGAATAAGCTAAACTAACTGCAATGAATGAGGTCAAAAGCGCGACGAGGCTTGCGGCATAAAGCGCCCAAATAATTGTAGGCTTTGTTTTGGATGACATGTGGCCCTCTAAGATTTTTTTGAATTAGCTTCTTGCTAGTGGGGCTTGAACAGGCCGTTTTTTGGACTGCTTCGCGCCATTTATTTGACGGCCTTCCAAAGAGAACTCTTGTCGCAAGAGGGGTGGCAGGACAACGAGTTTGCAAAACAGGTCCAAACTCCAATTCTCGACACTTCGTATCGATGCCCGACTTTTCGCTTCATATCTCAGTGAACAAGGATGCAATCAGTCCTCATGATTTATCAGGCGGCCAAGCACTCTAATCATATGGGTTGTACATCTCGTACAATTCATAAGACGGCCTCTGTATCCCTGTTACAATTCGTAAGAATTGAGAAAACATCAGGAAAAAGTTGACGCTGATCGTGTCCATGTCCCTAATCGGGGCATTGGCGTCCGGGGTTGATCCTCGGGTCCGCCGTTTCCGGCCCGGAGGAGGGGTCGGATGGGGAGGAGAAAAGAGATTGGCTCAGACGCAGTCGGGCGCCGAGGGGATGACCTCCCTTCCGGCGCTTCTACACCGCAATGTCACCCAGTTCGGGGACGCCCCGGCCTATCGGGAAAAGGAATTCGGTATCTGGCAATGCTGGACCTGGGCCGAAGCGGCTCGGGAAATCCGTGCGATTGCCCTTGGTTACCTGGAACTCGGTGTTGAGAAGGGCGACCATATCGCAGTGATCGGGCGCAATCGCCCCGCGCATTACTGGTCGATGGTCGCGGCGCAGATGGTAGGCGCGGTGCCGGTGCCGCTCTATCAGGACTCGGTTGCCGAAGAGATGGCCTATGTGCTGGAACACTGTGGTGCGAAATACGTGGTCTGCGGTGATCAGGAGCAAGTCGACAAGGTCATCGAGATTCAGGAAAACCTGCATCAGGTCAAACACATCCTCTACACTGACAAGCGCGGGATGCGGAAATACGACCACAGCCAGATGAACGCGCTTGAGGATATCATGGCCGAAGGCAGCGCCGGTCATGCCCGGTTTGACGCTGAACTGGACAAGCGCATCGCTGAGATCACTTATGACGACACCTGCGTGATGCTTTACACCTCGGGCACCACGGGCAAGCCCAAGGGCGTGGTTCTGTCGAACCGCAATGTGATCGAAAGCGCCAAGAACTCGGCCGATTTTGATCATCTGACCCGGAACGAAGACATCCTGTCCTATCTGCCGATGGCGTGGGTAGGGGATTTCATCTTCTCCATCGGGCAGGCCTATTGGTGCGGCTTCTGTGTGAACTGCCCCGAAAGCGCCGACACGATGATGACGGACCTGCGCGAGATCGGGCCGACCTATTTCTTCGCTCCGCCGCGTGTGTTCGAGACCCAGCTGACCAATGTGATGATCCGGATGGAGGACGCGGGCAAGCTGAAGCAGCGCATGTTCCACCACTTCATGGCCCATGCCAAGAAAGTTGGTGGCCTGCTGCTGGACGGCAAGCCAGTAGGCTTTGGCGACAAGCTGAAATACGCGCTGGGCAACCTGCTGGTCTATGGGCCGCTTAAGGATACGCTGGGTTATGGTCGGTTCCGTGTAGGCTATACCGCGGGCGAGGCGATTGGGCCCGAGATTTTTGATTTCTACCGCTCACTGGGCATCAACCTGAAGCAGCTTTACGGCCAGACCGAAGCCACCGTTTTCATCACAGTGCAACCGGATGGAGAAGTGCGGGCCGATACGGTTGGTGTTCCTGCACCCGATGTAGAGTTGAAAATCGATGACAGTGGCGAGATTCACTACCGCTCGCCCGGCGTTTTCGTCGAGTACTACAATAACCCGGATTCAACGGCCTCGACCAAGGATGCCGAGGGTTGGGTGGCGACTGGCGATGCCGGATTTATCGAGGAAAGCTCGGGCCATTTGCGGATCATCGACCGCGCCAAGGATGTTGGTAAAATGGCCGATGGCTCAATGTTCGCGCCGAAATACGTCGAGAATAAGCTGAAGTTCTATCCCGACATTCTTGAGGTCGTGCTGTTTGGAAACGGCAAGGACCGCTGCGTGGCCTTCATCAATATCGACCTGACCGCGGTTGGTAACTGGGCCGAGCGTAACAATGTGGCCTATGCGTCTTATCAGGAACTGGCGGGACATCCCCGCGTGTTAGAGACGATTCGCAGCCATGTTGAAGCGGTGAACAAATCCGTTGCCGCAGATGAGATGCTGTCGGGTTGTCAGGTCCACCGCTTCGTTGTGCTGCACAAAGAGTTGGATGCTGACGATGGCGAGATGACCCGGACCCGCAAGGTGCGTCGTCGGTTTGTCGAGGAGAAGTTTCAGGACATCATCGACGCGCTTTACGATGGGTCCGAGACGATCTCGACCACAACCGAAGTCACCTATGAAGATGGGCGCAAGGGATCAATCAGCGCTAAGCTTGAGATTGTAGATGCACCGGTTGTCCCGGTTGTTCAGCACAAGGTGGCCGCGGAATGAGGGCCGGTCATGCGCCGTTCGACCTGCGGTCATCACCCCGCCCACCGTCCCGTTTTTGCGTAAGTCAGGGAGTGACTGATGCTGGATAACTCCGAAGGATATGTCACCGAAGATGGTCGCAAGATTGGCGGCGTGGTGATGGAGATGAAAAACATCACTCTGCGCTTTGGCGGTGTGGTGGCGATCAAGGATATCTCGTTCGACATTCGTGAGGGTGAGATCCGCGCCATCATTGGGCCGAACGGGGCTGGCAAGTCCTCCATGCTGAACGTGATCTCGGGATTTTATGTCCCGCAGGAGGGCGAGGTCTGGTTCCACGGATCAAAGCGCCCGCCGATGCGACCCTATGAAGTGGCGCGGCAGGGCATTGCACGGACGTTCCAGAACATCGCCTTGTTTGAAGGCATGAGCGTTTTGGACAACGTGATGACCGGTCGTCTGAACTTCATGAAGACCAACATCTTTCAGCAAGCCTTGTGGAAGGGCAAAGCCGAGGCAGAAGAGGTTGCGAACCGTGAAGCCGTTGAGAAGATCATCGACTTCCTCGAAATCCAGCATATCCGAAAAACGCCGGTCTCGCGGCTGCCTTACGGTCTCAAGAAGCGGGTCGAACTGGCGCGCGCGCTGGCGGCGGAACCCAAGCTGCTGCTTCTGGATGAACCGATGGCCGGCATGAACGTCGAAGAGAAAGAGGACATGAGCCGCTTTATCCTCGACGTGAATGACGAGTTTGGAACCACGATTGCGCTGATCGAGCACGACATGGGCGTGGTGATGGACCTGAGCGACCGCGTTGTCGTGATGGATTACGGCAAGAAGATTGGTGACGGCACGCCGGATGAGGTGCGCAGCAATCAGGAGGTCATCGACGCCTATCTGGGGGTCAGCCATGACTAAAGGCCGGACAGAATTGGGGAGGGGCTGACATGCCTGAACAACTCGTATTTGCGATGGAAGTCATCCTCAACGGTCTGATGGCCGGGGTGCTTTATGCGCTGGTCGCGCTGGGCTTTGTGCTGATCTACAAGGCGTCGGGGATTTTTAATTATGCACAGGGTGTTATGGCCCTGTTCGCCGCCATGACACTGGTTGGGATCATGAACGGGCAGGTGCCGTTTGCGCATCTGATCAACGCGATCCTTGGCACTCATGTCCACTATTTTGGTTGGAACGTCCCGGCTTTGCTGGCGATCATTCTGACGATGGCGGTCATGGTGCTGCTGGCCTGGGCAGTGCAGCGTTTCGTGATGCGCCATCTGGTCGGACAAGAGCCCATCATTCTGTTCATGGCGACCATTGGTCTGGCCTATTTCCTTGAAGGTGTCGCCGACCTGATGTGGGGGTCCGAGATCAAGACGCTGGATGTGGGTCTGCCGCAGGGCATCAACCTGTGGATCGACGAGACCACGTTCAACATCTTTGGCTACGGCTTTTTCATCGACAATCTGGATATCGTCGCGACGATCATCGCAGCACTGCTGGTGGCCGCGCTGGTCGCCTTCAGCCAATACACCAAGCAGGGCCGGGCGATGCGCGCGGTGGCGGATGACCACCAAGCGGCGCTGTCGGTTGGCATTTCGCTGAACTTCATCTGGATTATGGTCTGGTCGGTCGCCGGGTTTGTGGCTCTGGTTGCAGGCATCATGTGGGGCACCAAGTCGGGCGTTCAGTTCTCGCTGTCGCTGATTGCGCTCAAGGCGCTGCCAGTGCTGATGCTGGGCGGGTTTACTTCGATCCCCGGAGCCATTGTCGGCGGTCTGATCATCGGTGTGGGCGAGAAACTGTTCGAGTTCGCAATCGGCCCGCTGGTGGGCGGCGCGACTGAGAACTGGTTCGCTTATGTACTGGCGTTGATCTTTCTGGTGTTCCGGCCCCAAGGTCTCTTCGGTGAAAAAATTATCGAGAGAGTTTAGATGGATAAGCTGGAACACCTCTTCAAAACACTGCCGATTGTCTTGTTGGCCTACGGGGTCGCTCGAACATTGGGCGAGTGTTTCGAAGTGCGATTAGCCGGGGCAGGTCCTGAGCTTTATGGAGAAACTGAGTGGCAGCTGAGAATGCTGATTTACACCGCATATCTGCGGGCTTTTGACTCACTGTTCTTTTACGCCGCAATCGCTGCCGTCGTGCATTGGATGAACGTGAGAGGCAGAGGTGCTCCGGCATGACCAAGCTGATCGCCATCATCAACGTGATCGCATGGGCAGGGTTCTGGGCCTTTGGCTATATCGCCCTGACCTCGGATGATCTGACCGACAGTCAATTGACGATCGCCGCGATCCTGGCCTTTGCCGGGCTGATCATGGGGGTTCTGGCCTATCTAAAACTGGTGCGCGCCTCAGAGGCGAGCGGATACGCCAAGGGATCCAACCAACTGGACGCCGAAGCCCGCAATCGGGCGCAGGAAGAATGGGGAAAGTAAGACATGTTCTATCGTGAGGCCGGAGACTTCAAAGTCTCCTACAGGGACGACAGCCAGACTTTCCCGATCAAGTTTGACCGGTATCGCTATTATGCTGTGCTGGCAGTGGCGTTCGGGATCATTCCGTTGATCATCAACGACTATTGGGCCAATGCTCTGCTGCTGCCCTTCCTGATTTACGCCATCGCTGCAATCGGGTTGAACATTCTGGTAGGTTATTGCGGTCAGGTCAGCCTGGGTACCGGCGGTTTCATGGCTGTGGGGGCCTATGCCTGCTACAAGCTGATGACAGCGTTTCCGGATGTCAGCATGTTTATCCATGTGCTGCTTGCGGGCGGCATCACGGCGATTGTCGGCGTTCTGTTTGGCCTGCCATCGTTGCGCATCAAGGGCTTCTATCTGGCGGTTGCAACGCTGGCGGCGCAGTTCTTTCTGGTTTGGCTCTTCAACCGCGTGCCGTGGTTCTACAACTACTCGGCCTCGGGCCAGATCAACGCACCCGAGCGTGACGTGTTCGGCATCATCATTACCGGTCCGAACGCTCCGGCCTGGGCGACCTATCTGTTCTGCCTGATTTTCCTGACGCTGTGCGCCATCATCGCGCGCAACATGACGCGTGGCACCACCGGCCGTACCTGGATGGCGATCCGCGACATGGACATTGCGGCCGAGATTATCGGGGTGAACCCGCTGAGGGCCAAGCTGTCGGCCTTTGCCGTCAGTTCGTTCTTTGTCGGTATCGCGGGTGCTTTGTTCTTTGCCGTCTATCTGGGCGCGGTCGAGGTTGGCGAAGTGTTCGGTATCCAGAAATCGTTCCTGGTGCTGTTCATGGTGATCATCGGCGGTCTTGGCTCGATCTTCGGATCCTTTGCCGGTGCGGCCTTCCTTGTGCTGCTGCCTGTTGTTCTGAAGGTCGTGGGCGTTGATGTATTGGGCTGGCCCACAGATATCGTCGCACATCTGCAGTTGGTGATCGTCGGGGCCCTGATCATCATGTTCCTGATCCTCGAACCACACGGTCTGGCGCAGCTATGGCGTGTGGCCAAAGAGAAACTCAGACTCTGGCCTTTCCCCCACTAAGCGGGGCGGGCCCAACTAAAGAAAGGGTGCAAAGCCCGTAACCAACATCGGATCAATCAAGGGAGGAGACACCCGATGAACAAGAAACTGGCAACCATGGCGCTGGGCGCCCTGATGGCAGCAGGGCCGGCAATGGCCGACCTCGTGTTCCCATCGCTCAGCTACCGGACCGGGCCTTACGCAGCGGGTGGCATCCCGTTCGCAGATGGCTACGCTGACTATTTTACCCTGCTGAACGAGCGTGATGGCGGCATTGGCGGCGTCGCTGCCAAGGTGATTGAATGTGAGACCGGCTATAACACCGAAAAAGGTGTGGAGTGCTATGAATCCACCAAGGGTGAAGGCGCTCTGGTTTATCAGCCGCTTTCGACTGGTATTACCTATCAGCTGATCCCCAAAGTGACCGCAGACGGAATTCCGCTGCACACGATGGGTTATGGTCGTACCTCGGCTGCGAACGGCAAGGTGTTCAGCAACGTATTCAACTATCCAGCCAACTACTGGAACGGTGCCTCGGGTGCGATCAACCACCTTCTGGACGTCAACAATGGTGATCTGAGCGGCAAGAAAATTGCGCTGGTTTACCACAATTCTGCTTATGGCAAGGAACCGATCCGCACGCTGGAAACGCTGGCGGAAAAGCATGGTTACGAGCTGACCCTGCTGCCGGTTGACCACCCGGGTCAGGAGCAGAAGTCGCAATGGCTGCAGATTCGCCGTGAAAAGCCGGATTATGTTGTCATGTGGGGCTGGGGCGTAATGAACCAGGTCGCCGTGCAAGAGGCTGCCAACATCCGATTCCCAATGGAGAACTTCATTGGCGTCTGGTGGTCCGGTGCTGAGTTTGACGTGGAACCTGCTGGCGAAAAGGCCAATGGCTACAAAGCACTGACCTTTACCGGTCTGGGAGCCGACTATCCGGTCTATGATGATCTGAAGAAATATGTTGTCGATTCCGGCAAGGCCGCAGGTGCGGGTGATCAGCTGGGCACAGTTCAGTACAACCGCGGTCTTTATGCTGCGATGCTGGCTGCCGAAGCCGCGAAAACCGCGCAGGAAATGCATGGCACTGCCGATATCGACGCGGCGATGATGCGTGATGGCATGGAAGCGCTGGAAATGACCAATGCCAAGATGGAAGCGTTGGGCATGTCAGGCTTTGGTCCCGAGTTTACCGTGACCTGTGAAAACCACGGTGGCCCGGGCCTGGTTGGCGTCGTGCAGTGGGATGCATCGGCGAAGACCTGGAACAATGTTCAGGACTTTAAACCGACCGACACAGAAGTGATCGCAACGCTGATCGATGAAGACTCGGGCGCGTATGCGGCTGAGAACAACATCTCACCACGCTGCGAATAAGACAGGTCCGTCCCGGAGCCAATCCGGGACCACCATATTTCGGAGCGGCGGCCCGCCCGCCGTTCCACCCCCCTAACCAGCCCGGATACCGGGACAGGCACGAGGACATGCGCTGATGCTGGATGCAGCACAAACCACTGACGTGCAGGCGGAAACCCTGCTTGAGGTCAACAATATCGAGGTGATCTACAACCACGTCATCCTCGTGCTCAAGGGCGTCAGCCTGACAGTTCCCAAGGGCGGCATCACGGCCCTTCTGGGTGGCAACGGTGCTGGCAAGACAACTACGCTCAAGGCGGTCTCGAACCTGCTGCATTCAGAGCGCGGCGAGGTCACCAAAGGCACCATCAAGTATCGCGGTCAGAGTGTGCACGAAAGCGATCCGGCCGATCTGGTGGAAAAGGGTGTCATTCAAGTGATGGAGGGTCGTCATTGCTTCGAACACCTGACGGTCGAGGAAAACCTGCTGACCGGTGCCTATACCCGCAAGGATGGCAAAGCAGCGATCCAGCAGGATCTTGAGCTGGTCTACAACTACTTCCCGCGCCTTAAGGAGCGTCGCCGCTCGCAGGCGGGTTACACCTCGGGTGGTGAACAGCAGATGGTTGCGATGGGTCGCGCATTGATGTCGCGCCCCGAAACGATCCTGCTGGACGAGCCTTCGATGGGTCTGGCGCCACAGTTGGTCGAAGAGATCTTTGGCATTGTGAAAGATCTGAACGAACAGGAAGGCGTGTCTTTCCTGCTGGCTGAACAGAACACCAATGTGGCTCTGAGGTTCGCACATTACGGCTATATTCTGGAATCCGGCCGGGTGGTGATGGATGGCCCTGCCGCCGAGCTGCGCGAGAACCCCGACGTGAAAGAATTCTACCTGGGAATGTCCGAAGAGGGGCGTAAGAGTTTCCGCGACGTGCGTTCATACCGCCGCCGCAAGAGGTGGCTGTGAGCGGATGGAGGATCTGGCGATGACCTATTTCGACGCACTCGAAACCCGAACCGCAGATCAGCGTGCTGCCGATCAGGCACAGGCATTGCGCATTCAGATCGAAAGGGCGAAATCCGCACCCGGCTTTGCAACCCATTTTGCGGGGGTGGATACCGATGCAGTCACCTCGGTGGCCGATCTGCCGAAATTGCCTGTATTGCGGAAGTCCGATCTGACCAAAGCGCAGGCAACGCGCCCACCGTTTGGTGGCTTTACCGTGAAGCCAGCGCGGCATTTCCACCATGTGTTTCAATCCCCGGGTCCGATCTATGAGCCAGGCAGTACGGATCACGACTGGTGGCGGATGGGACGGTTTGTTCATGCGGCAGGCGTGGGGCCGGGCGATATCGTGCAGAACTGCTTTGGATATCACCTGACACCAGCTGGCATGATCTTTGAAAACGGCGCGCGAGCGGTGGGAGCCGCCGTTCTGCCCGCCGGAACCGGACAGACTGAACTGCAGGTCACGGCTGCCCGTGATATTGGCTGCACCGCATATGCGGGTACGCCAGATTATCTGAAGGTAATTCTGGATAAAGCCGACGAGATGGGCGTAACGCTCAGCTTTTCAAAGGCAATCGTGGGCGGCGGGGCGCTGTTCCCCAGTCTGCGACAGGACTATGCCGAAAGGGGAATCTCCTGTCTTCAATGCTACGCGACCGCTGATCTGGGCAACATCGCTTATGAAAGCGCCGCGATGGAGGGGATGATCATCGACGAACATGTGATCGTTGAGATCGTCACTCCGGGCACCGGGACGCCGGTGGCGGAAGGTGAGGTGGGTGAGGTTGTGGTGACCTCCCTGAATCCCGACTATCCGCTGATCCGTTTCGCCACCGGCGATCTGTCCGCCATCATGCCGGGTGTGTCACCCTGCGGTCGAACCAATATTCGGATCAAAGGTTGGATGGGGCGCGCCGATCAGACCACCAAGATCAAAGGTATGTTTGTTCGTCCTGAGCAGGTAGCCGCGCTGGTCGACAAGCATGACGAGATCGTCAAGGCTCGCGTCATTGCCGCGCGTCAGGGCGAAATGGATACGATGACCGTTCAGATCGAAAGCGCGGGCGGCGACGATATGGTATACGCCAAATCAGTGGTCGAAGTGCTGAAACTCAAAGGCGCGATCGAGGTCGTGGAACCCGGAACACTGCCAAAGGACGGTTTGGTGATCGAGGATCAGCGCGTCTACGAATGATTGGCTATGTCTGGGGGCGGAGAAAGTCCGCCCCAGTCAAGTTGCGACAGCCAGTGTTTCACCGCTTGGATGGCGTGCAAATGTGATTGATGTTTGTGAGACAGCAACCAGACCGGGCGCTTGGGCAAGTCCTGACCGCCCGCTGCCTTGATTCTTCGCAATCGGACATCGGTTTTACAGGCGGCAATCGGTAACAGGCTTTGACCCAACCCATTTGCAACAGCTTCGATTGCAGTATTCAGATCCGCCACCTTCAGACCCGAGGCTGACTTGAGGTCGGACTGTCCAAGCATCCAGTTCGCTTGCTCGAGATGTGCATGAGACGGCTCATACATAATCCATCTGCTCTGAGTGTCGGTTTGGTGTGGATTGGCAGCGCTTTGGTACAATCCGAATTCCAGCCAGCCGATCCGTTGCGCCAGGATATCTGATCCTCCGGTTTTTGGCGGCCCCAGACGTAGCGCCAGATCCGCCTCACGAGTGGTCAGACTCAGATTTCGGCTCTCGGGGATTAGCTCAATGGTGATTGCAGGGTGAATGTTCTGGAACCCGACAAAGGCCTGCGTAAGTATTCGATCAGTGACAACGGGCACTGCTGTAAGGCGCACAGTTCCTGTAATCATGTCGCGATCGGCGCCAAGGATCTCAGTCATTTGGCGGGTTTCGGTTTCCATGCGCAGCGCGTGCGTTACCAGTTTTTGACCTAATTCCGTCAGGCGTTGTCGCCCGGTATTGTCACGGAGCAAGAGATGTGTGGACAGAGATGCTTCCAGCCTGCGAATCCTCCGCGCGATCGTGGTTTCATCCTGACCTAGTTCGCGTGAGGCGGCGGCAAAACTGCCCTGACGATAGAGTGCGATCAGATAGCGAAGATCATCCCAGTTCATATCCTGCATTTTTGCAGGATAGATTGGCAGTCATGTGCATTCAACCGGCAGAACAGCGGGTGCAGACTGTGTACGTCTACACTGGAGAAAGAGCATGACACATATCATCCTGTTCAAGGATAATCCCTCAGCGGATCCGGGCCTTCGTCAGACACACATGGCCAGCCATCTGGATTTCCTGCAGGCCAACCGGGATCGGATTGCAGGCGCCGGGCCACTCTTCAAAACTGCCGGAGAAAGTGCCGGAGGATTGTGGCTGGTCAATGAAGCCAATCCGAATGAAGTAGAGCGGATGATCCGTGAAGATCCGTTCTGGCCCACCGGTTTACGACTGTCCCATCAAGTTTTGCGCTGGAATGTCGTCTTTGCCAATCCTGGGCAACTCAGGACTCAAGATGGTTCCTGAGACGTATTGGCGCTGGAAATTCTGACGAAATTGGTCGAATAAGGCTGAGCAAGGCGCTTGCGCCAAAGTGAACCGGAAGCATGGCCCAGATCGATTATTCAGAAAACGGATCGCGCAATCGCGGCGCTCGGGGTACCCGGTTGTTGGGCGCGTTAGCCTATCTGGTTGCAGCCGCGTGCTTGTTGCCGATGGTTGCGGTGGTGCTTGCGGCGGTGACGGGTGGTACCGACACCGTCTCGCATTTGATGGCAACAGTTATGCCCCGCTATGCGATGACGACGGTAATTCTTGTTGTGCTGGTTGCAGCGGGCACATTTGCCATCGGTGTTGGTGCGGCGTGGCTGGTGACGATGACACGTTTTCCCGGTGTTCGCTTTCTGGAAATCGCATTGGTATTGCCTCTGGCCTTTCCCGCGTACGTGCTTGCCTACGCCTATACGTTCATTCTCGATCATCCGGGCATTGTTCAAACCACGCTTAGACAAGTTATGGGCTGGGGGCCGCGCGACTATTGGTTCCCTGAAATCCGCTCGACCGAGGGTGCGGCAGTGATGCTGATCCTCGTTCTTTACCCCTATGTCTATCTATTGGCCCGCGCCGCTTTTTTGCAGCAAAGCGCGACAGCCTTTCTGGCTGCACGGGCACTGGGCAACAACCCGTGGCAGGCGTTCCGCCGCGTCTCGCTGCCCATGGCACGGCCTGCCATTGCAGGTGGCGTCTTGTTGGCGGTGATGGAGACCATCGCAGATTTCGGAACCGTATCCTATTTCGGCGTTCAGACCTTTGCCACCGGTATCTATACCAGCTGGTTCTCGATGGCGGATCGCGCCGCTGCAGCTCAGCTTGCCCTTTGCCTTTTGGGTTTTGCACTGGTCATGGCTGTGTCCGAGAGGATGCAGCGTGGCAAAGCAAAATATTATCAAACCGGCAAGCAGCACGCGTCCCAACCCGCAGTGCACCTGAAGGGATTGAAGGCCGTATTCGCGTTTGTGTTATGCGTGATGCCGGTATTGCTCGGGTTTCTGTTGCCGGTAGTCATTCTGATCGAAATGGGTTTGGAATCTGAACAGAACCTGCTGTCTAAGCGCTATCTCGGCTTCATCAGAAACTCACTCACCCTTGCGGGCACGGCTGCAGTGGTCACCGTATGCGCCGCAATCTGCATTGGTTTCTTTCAACGACTTAGGCCAGGAAAAGGGTCATCCGCATCGGCTTACATCGCCCGATTGGGATACGCTGTACCCGGTGGTGTGATCGCTGTTGGATTGATGGTGCCGTTTGCCAGCTTCGACAATGCGCTTGATGCCTGGATGCGGGCCACGTTCGATATCTCGACCGGTTTGTTGGTCACTGGTTCAATCTGGCTGCTTGTGGCTGCCTATATGGTGCGCTTTCTGGCAGCAGCTCTCAGCGCGTACGAAGGTGGTCAGAGCACTGTGCATGCAAACATGGATGCGGCGGCGCGCTCTTTGGGGCAATCACCCTTGGGAACGCTGCGAAGGATTCACTTGCCGATCCTCACACCATCATTGCTGACGGCATTGCTGATTGTCTTTGTCGACGTGATGAAGGAACTGCCCGCGACCTTGATCATGCGGCCCTTCAACTTTGATACACTGGCGGTACAGGCCTACCGTTTGGCGTCGGACGAGAGGCTTGAAGGGGCGGCTGTTCCCTCACTGGTTATTCTTGCCGTTGGTCTGTTGCCGGTCATCCTGATTTGCCGTCAGGTTGGACGCAGGTAACAGGGGCAGGCGCTTCAAAAATGCCACACCAATTTGTGACAGGCTTGATTTAAGCGCGGTTTCCGGCAAGGCTAACAGCATGAACATGCAGCCTCCCAGCCGGTTTTCTGCAAGTCCGGCACAGATGCCGGTCGCGTTCGACAGACGCGAAATGTCCCTAATCCTGTCCGTATATGGCCGAATGGTAGCCGCCGGAGAATGGCGAGACTACGGTATCTCGAACCTCCGTGATCTGGCAGTCTTTTCGATCTTTCGCCGCACTGCCGAGCACCCGATCTATCGCGTGGAAAAGCACCCGCGCCTGCGACTGAAACAGGGCATGTATTCGGTCGTGGGGATGGATGGACGTATCCTCAAGCGCGGGCATGATTTGCGGTCGGTACTGCGCGTGCTGGAGCGCAAGCTGATCCGTTCCGTAGACCTTGATTAGAGCCTTTTGTGGGAAGTAACAGGCCCGTCGCCTTGAGAACTGATCCGGGCAATGGCCTCATCCATGGGCTCAAAGGCCACGGCCATGTGATACGCATTGGCGTGAAGCAGCAGGTTTTCCCCAGCAACCCACGCCACGTGGCCTTTCCAGAACAACAAATCTCCGCGTTTTGCAGGTGTGCTTTCGGGTAAATCTTCGCCCAGCGCACGTTCCTGATCACCACTGTCGCCCGGACAAGCAATGCCGCAGGCCAGCAGACCAGCCTGTACCAAACCTGAGCAATCCACGCCAAACCGACTGTTCCCACCCCAAAGATAGGGGGTGCCCAGAAACAGCTCAGCCACCGCGACCGGATCAGTCATCTGCGATCCGGCAGAGGCAAGATGCACTTTGGGAATGAAGCCAAGATCTGTTTCCACGAAACGTTCTGTTTCGGACAATGCCCGTACCTTGCTGCCGAAACTCAATGAGGCCCGATCCGGAGTTTTCATATCAGCTTTGAGATAGGCATGCGTCGCCGGAGCTTTGACGTAATGCGTAACCGATTCCGGCGTTCCCAACACCTCACTGGCGATCCAGCCAGAGTAACCATCTTTGTCAGAGGTAACACGGCTCCAACGATCCAATATCTCGGTAATCGTTATCGTATCGCCATACAGTAGTTGCCGATCCCTTGGACCATTCGGATCGCGCAAAAGATCGACTACGGGTCTGATCACGCGTTGCTTTGTCATAGGCCGAGCATCTCGGGCAATGCGGTCAGCAGCGCGCGCGGGCCTTGACCCAAACCACCTTTGCTGCGCCCGGGTTCCTTGCTGCGCTGCCACGAGTAGATATCGAAATGCATGTACCGGCTGTCACCGGCAAACCGACGCAGGAACAGCGCTGCGGTAATCGATCCGGCGAATCCGCCTGAAGGGGCATTGTCCAGATCGGCAATACCGGGTTCAATCAGGGTCTCGTATGGCTCGTGAAACGGCATCCGCCATACCGGGTCAGCCACCTGCCGGGCCGCGCGAGTCAGTGCATCTGCGGCCCCATCGTCATCCGTGTAAAATGGTGCAAGGTCGGCCCCAACAGCCACACGCGCCGCACCGGTCAGCGTCGCCATTGAGATCACCAGATCCGGGCTTCCTTCATCTGCCAGTGTCAGCGCATCCGCCAAAACCAGACGCCCTTCGGCATCAGTGTTGTTAATCTCAACCGTCAGGCCCTTGCGGGATGTCAGGATATCCCCGGGGCGGAACGCATTTCCTGCGACCGAGTTTTCAACAGCTGGGATCAGCACCCGCAGTTGCAGCGGTAAGTTAAGCGCCATGATCATGCGGGCGAGCCCCAGCACATTCGCGGCCCCGCCCATGTCTTTTTTCATCAAGCCCATAGCGGCGGCAGGTTTCAGATCCAGCCCACCTGTATCGAAACAGACGCCTTTGCCCACAAGCGTCAGTTTAGGTCCGGAAGATCCCCAGTTCATCTCGATCAGGCGTGGTGCCTGTTCTGCCGCGCGGCCCACTGCGTGGATCATCGGAAAATTCCGGTCCAGCAACGCGTCTCCAACAATCACTTCGTAAGAAGCGCCAAACTCTTTGGCCAGAGCCTCAGCAGACGCTTGCAGCTGGTCCGGTCCCATATCCGAGGCAGGGGTGTTGACCAGATCACGGGTCAGCACTTCGGCATTGGCCATTGCCTCGATGCGCGCGGCGTCAATTTCATTGGGCGCAATCAGCGCCGCGCTTGCAGAAGATTGCGAGGCATAGCGATCAAACGCATAAACGGTCATCAGCCAGCCAAAACACTCCATCGCCAGTGCTTCGACCGGAACACCCGATGCAATTCGGTAGGTTCCCTTTGGCAAAGCCTCTGCCGCCGCTGCCAGAGGAAACCGTTTGCGCGAACGTTTTGCTTTGGTTCCATATCCAGCCAATGCAATCTCTGGTGTGCCATCCGCAGCCGGAATCAGCAAAACCTGACCCAGAGCACCGGAAAATCCATTGGTGGTGACCCAGGATTGAATCTGGGCAGGCTGACCCTGCAGCCAGTCTTCGAAATCGTCTTTTGCGATGACATGCAGGGGCAGGGCTGGTTCGTTGGGCGAAGCAAAGGACAGAGTCATGGGTGTCTCGACTGTTTGGATTTGCGCCCAGACTAGCCGCCCATGATCCGCCCGCAACCCCTGTCAGACCGAAAGATCCTGCTGATCCCAAACAGCGGTAAGCGATCCTTCGCCAACGCGGATCAGGCGGTTGAGTGTTGCGCCAATTGCAACCGCATCACCCGCATCCACATTCTGCGCCACATCCCCGGCCACCCGGGCGAGTGCTGTCATTCCGACCTGTTCGGAAATTGCCACCAGCGATTTTGAGCATTTTCGCAATCCGGCCCAATCCCTTTGACGCCAGAAGCGTTCGCAATTTGAAAGACGCACAGCCAGCTCTTCGATGGTTCGGCATAATACGTCCACCGCATTGGTATCACCCAGTTGACGATACAACCCAGCCAAACGATCCGAATCCAGCCGTACGGATTCCTTGTGTTCAATCGTGATAATCTTATCCACCACATTCATCCCAATCTTTCCGCCCCCACGGCGTGGAATAAACCTGTCACAAAATATCTTTGCAAAACCTTGCGTTGGCTTTGGATAATATCTCGAATTTTTGGAGAATTCGGGCTACAGAACCAGACAGCGCAAGTATAGGTGCGCGCGCGTGAACCGTGCGAAGCAAAATGGTTGCGCGCTACCACGCTTGAAACCAAGTGCAGCTTTTGAAGCTGCACCCCTTGTTTTGAAATACACTTGCTGCCAATTACCATGAGATTGACGGCGGACAGGAAGGGATAGGAACATGCCGATAACCACTGATGAACTGGTTGCTGCCCGCAATGCCTGGGGTGAAGGGCTGATCGCCATTTCAAAAGCCTATGAAGAAGGCGGTATCGATGCGGCCCGTCCTGTTGCAGAAGGTGTTCTGGACGCGGCCTACGGATATAATCTGGGATCGGTCCTGTTTAAGCCAACTCTGGCCTCTGGTGACCAGACCTTTCGTCCGACCAAGCATGGCGCACTTGCCTATTTTGTAGGCCATGACGACGAGTATCCGCTTGATGGCGGTTTCGGAATCAAAGGCTGGCGTGAGATGGAAAGCGTGACCTCTGCTTCCTTTGTCGAAGGCGATGTCGGCATGTGGATGGGTAAGGTCATTCTTACAGACAAGAATGGCGACGTGACTCAGGTCGACAAGAGCTTTGGGTACAAGAAAGACTCCGATGGTGTGCTGCGTATCGTGCTGCACCACTCATCGTTGCCCTATCAACCGTAACTCTGACATTGAAACCAATACGGGCGGCCTGAAGCAGGCATCTGACGGTTTTTGAATGGCGTGGATCAGGTCTCTGATTTTGCGCCATTTTTTGTTATGATTGGCGCAGAGCTTTTTGGATCAGGAGCGCGTCATGCGATTCATTAAACGTATTATTGTCACTCTGCTTGTTCTTATTCTGATTCTGGTCGGCGTGTCGTATCTGCTGCCCGGTAAGGCCGAAGTGTCCCGAAGTATCACGATTGATGCGCCCGCCAGTAAGATATTTCCGTATGTAAATTCGATGCAAGAGACCGAAAAGTGGTCGCCCTGGTTGTCGCGCGATCCAGAGACCAAGTTGGCCTATACCGGACCGGACGCAGGTGTGGGAAACACGTTGACTTGGAGTTCGGAACATCCACAGGTGGGAAGTGGAATACAGGAGATCGTTGAAAGCGTCGAAAACCAGACCGTCAAAACCGCGCTTGATTTTGGCGACATGGGAACTGCAGCCGCGTCCTTTACCCTGCAGCCTGAGGGCGATCAGACCAAAGTGACATGGGGCTTCGAATCCGATCTGGGAATGAACCCGATGATGCGCTGGATGGGTTTGATGATGGATGAGTGGGTTGGTTCCGACTACGAGCGTGGTTTGTCCAATCTGAAGACTGTTGTCGAAGGGCAGGGGTGATCGGAAGAGGTGTCTCTTTTTTGTAGCTGCTAAAGTCGAAGCCAATGACGACATCGCTTTGGATGTGTTTTGTCAGCCTATCGTCCAGTCAACTCAAGCACGCCGCGAGAGTTTAATCAGTTTCACAAGGAGTGAGCGGTAGATCGCGTAGTTTTGCGTATCCGCGCGCGTAGATTCTGCTCAATGAAAACTACAGTCTGAAATGAGCAGACCAACTTGTGTTGAAGTGTGTTTCGTTAAACGGTAGTGGGAGGGCAATTTTTCAGCCGACGCCAAGGAGACATCGATGCAGGAACACGTACGGGAAGTCCCCGAACAATCGAGTTCGTCGGTCCAAACGCGCTACGGCCAATTCTACATCCCGAACGGGGTCGACACGATATCAGACTCGCTGCGCCTGTATGGTGAATGGGCTCAATCGGAACTGGATATTCTTTGCGATTTCATCAGTGACGGAGATACGGCCGTCGATGGTGGAGCATGTTATGGTACGCATGCGCGCGCATTTTCGCACAGCGTTGGTCCAGACGGCAAAGTCATCAGCTTTGAACCTTTTTCTGAGAACCGTCAGATTTTGCAATTGAATGCAGATGCCTCTCCGGTGCGCAACATTGATGTGAGGGCAACGGCTCTGGGTGCGGAACCCGGCACGGGGCAGGTTGTCGAAACGTTTGAGGATAATGCTGGCGGCACCAGAGTAACGGCTTGCGAAACAGGTGGTACGCTTACGATGGTGCGCCTCGATGATGAGGTGCAGGGGAAAGTTTCATTTATCAAACTTGACCTTGAGGGCGCTGAGCTGGACGCATTGAAGGGCGCAACCAGAATACTGTCGAAGGACCGGCCCGTTGTGTTTTGTGAAGTGCTGGACGTATCCAGCGGAGCACCGATACACCAGTACATGTCCGAGCAAGGGTATGTTTGCTATGGTCTGAACACGCCGGCGTTTCAATCTGACAACTTCAACGGTTCGAGCGAAGATATCTTCTATGGCGGGACCGAGTGCGGTCTGCTTTTCCTGCCGGCAGACAAGCTTGAGGCGTTTTCAGACCGCGTTGAAAAGCACCTCCTGCCCGAGATCAAAACACTGGATGATCTGGCTTTATTGCTTTTGCAGCAACCGCAGTATTGCCGCACGACGCTTGTGAGCCAGCGTGCGGCAGCCATCCTGGAGGTTCCCAAGGCGCAATATGACATTGCTCGACAGGAATTGGAGTTCGAGCAAAAGACCCGGGATCTTGAGCAGCAAAACTTGGACGACAAGAAAGAAGCTTTTGACCAAGTAGCGGCGCTTCAAGCGAGAATTCATTCCAAAGTTTCTGAACTGACACCATTTTTGGAGCAATGGAAAGAAGAAAGAGAGTATACGACCCGCTTGGCCAAACGCGTCCGAAAGCTGCCTTTTGCATTGTATTTCAGGACAAGTTCCAAGCATCGTCGCGGCACCAGGAAGTTGGTGAAATCGACTGTTTGGCCTCAGGACGCGCTGGCTAAGCTGGCGGAGCTGCAAGGGCTGCTGAGCAGCGCCTCTTCTTCTGCCGCCGGACTCCCAACCCCGTCCGCAGGTCATCGGGCAAAGGTCATCAATGCGATTGCTTCGACCAGTTCCGAGCCGCTTCTGGCACCCTTGCCCGAGCTCATCGAACCTGTGCTTGATGCGCCCAAAATTGCAAGCAAGCTGGCTGAGGGTCGCGATCGGGTTGTTCTTGGCATAGGTCACGACAATTACCGCGAAGTGACTGGCGGCACTCAGATCTGTATTCAAATCGAAGCGGACCGCGCCAATGATGCCGGGCTGGACTATCTGAACATTCACCCTGTGCGGACCTGTAACGCATTGCTGCCCGATGCTGAAACGGAGACTTCGGTCTTTCGTTTGGTCCTGAATGGCGAATGCATCGGGGTCGCACGTTATGATGAATTGATCGCAGCAACCTCGGACCGGGTCGCGGCTGGTCAGAAATTCAGTTCTGTCATCCACCATCTGCAGGGCCACTCACCCGAAGTGATCGCGCAACTTGTTGAGGCAAGTAGTGGAGGAAAAGCACACTTTTGGCTGCATGATTTCTTTGCTGCCTGCCAAAGCTATACACTGATGCGAAACAACCTCAGCTACTGTAGTGCCCCGGACATCGACACGCAGGGATGTACGATCTGCATGTACGGCAAAGGGCGTGCTGATCACATGCAACGTTTTCGGGACTTTTTCGAACGTATCGAAGTCACCGCACTGGCGCCATCGCAGGTCGCAGCAGACATTTGGGTCAAGGCATGTGGCTATAGATTGCAGGATCTGATTGTACAGTCACATACCGTTCTTAAAAGCGAGCCGCGACCGCAACCCTTGCCAACAGTTGGGGATGGGACGCAGGGCGCAGTGAAAATAGCTTTCTTGGGCGCGCCGGTGGCCCACAAGGGATGGAACGATTTCAAAACATTGGTTGAGACCGAAGCCCGCAATCCAGGATTGGAATTCCACTATTTTGGTAAGTCCGATGTAGATCTCGACGTAATTAAACATCAGGTAGATGCGACTGCCAACGAGATCCCGGATGCAATGACGCGGGCTCTTTCTGCAGCGGGTATCGACTTGGTAATTCACTTTGCGCTGTGGCCGGAAACATTTTCGTTGACGACGGCCGAGGCTCTGACAAGTTCGGCTTATGTTGTGACACAGGGGCAATCTGGCAACGTTTCCCATTTGGTCAAATCGACTGGCCGTGGTGTTGTGTTGGACAGCAGCAAAGACCTGTTGGCCTGGGTCAGAAGTGATGCCTGCCAAAAGCTGGCTCAAAAGGCCCGCCAACGCCGCCGCGAGGAGGTGTTGTCATCCGAGTACAGCGACATGGCGATACCCCATCTTCAAATTATGAGCACAAAATGACAGTTCATGCATTTACAAGCTTTTCATTCAGTTATCTTAACCGGGCACGTGTTCTTGCCAGTTCGCTAAGGCGCCAGCATCCGGATTGGGTCATCTGGGCGGTTCTGACGGACCACCCCCCAAAAGGGTTCGAGTATTCTATCGAGCATGAAGACTTCGATCGCCTGGTAACGGCCGATGAATTATATGGCGAAACGACCGAACCCTGGCTGTTTCGCCACGACATCGTAGAAGCCTGCACCGCTGTTAAAGGGCAAGCACTCAAGCATATTATGGATCAGCCCGGGGTTGAGAAAGTCGTCTATTTCGACCCGGATATCGCCGTGTTCTCAACAATGCAGCCTGTTGTCGATTTGCTGGATGACTGGTCGATCGTTCTTACCCCGCATCAGACCACACCAGACACCGAAGAAATGGCTGTGCGCGATAACGAGATCACGTCGTTGCACTACGGTACCTATAACCTTGGGTTCCTGGCTGTTCGCAATGATGAAGAAGCGCGTGCCTTTGCGGATTGGTGGACTGAACGTCTCAATACATGGTGCTATGACCGGCTGGATATCGGCGTGTTCGTGGATCAGAAGTGGTGCAACCTGATTCCCTGTTACTTCGATAACGTGAAGGTTCTGCGGGATCCGGGATACAATGTTGCCAGCTGGAACCTGAGCAAAAGGACGATGTCGGTTTCCCCCGAGGGAGGCCTTTTGATCAATGGCGTGCCACTGCGCTTCTATCATTTTACCAAGCTTGGGCCTGTTGGCTTCACAATGACCGAAAGGTACGCTGAGGGAAATTCCGAAGTTTATGAACTTTGGGCGTGGTATGAGCGTGAGGTCATACGCTTTACTGATCCTGCGATCCCAACGGGTTGGTGGTATTACGGCGTTTTCCAGGATGGTACGAAGATTCCCAAAAAGGCCCGGGAGCTGTACAGGGATAGCGAGGAACTGAGGACAAACTACCCTGATCCATTCAAAGACGGCTATCAGCGTTGGTTGGAGAAAAACACCGACCTGATGCGCCAGTGAAATTGTCCAAAGCTCCTGTTGGATACAACGATACCTGACTAAACCCTTAAACACCTCTCCCCAACGTGATGGTACCCCGATGACACTTCCACCTCGAAAGATCGTATATTCCGAAACACACGATGCGGACCTTGTAGATTATCCGATCCGGGATATCGATGAAAACGAACAGTTCATGGAATTGTTCCTCAAGTCTCGTGATTTCACGATGACGGGCAAGGACGCGATGTTCGCGCTCTACAATGCGTGCAAATATGTGCATTCGGCGGGCATTGCCGGTGACTTTGTCGAATGCGGCACATGGATGGGCGGCAGTGCGATCCTTGCCGGTTTGACGTTCGAGGCACTTGGCAAACCGCGCGATCTTTGGCTCTACGATACCTACGAAGGAATGACTGCTCCGACCGAAGCAGATGTAGATGTCAATGGTGACAGCGCTTCGGCATTGATGGAGACGTTCGGCGACGAAACTGGCTGGTGCTATGCGTCGCTCGATCAGGTGTCCCAGAACTTTGGTGCTGCCGGCCTTTCAACGCAAAACGCGCGTTTTGTAAAAGGTGATGTGATGGAGACGTTGAAGGATCAATTGCCCGAGCAAATCTCGGTCCTGCGCCTCGACACTGACTGGTACGAATCCACTCGGTTCGAACTTGATGTTCTGTACCCGCGGCTGGCACCGGGCGGGGTCCTGATCATCGACGATTATGGCCACTGGTCAGGCTCTCGCAAGGCGACGGACGAATACTTTTCGACAATTCGCGCGCCGATGCTGAACCGGGTGAACGATCAGGTCAGACTCTGCATCAAAATATAAGAACGAAGAAAGGGTATTCTCATGGTTGAATCAACCTTGGATCTCAGGACGCAGATCATACAGGCTGCAGAACAGCTTCCGTCCGAGGACGATCGTGCGAAGTTCTCGTTCATTCCAACGGTTATCGATCAATGGATGACCGAGGCGGGCGGGATTACCGGCAAAAAGATTCTGGATTTCGGGTGCGGCAGTGGTACCTCTGCCGCCGGAGCCGCATTGTTGTTCGATGCCGAGGTTCACGGAGTCGACATTAACAATGAAGCAGAAGCCTGCGCTCCATTCTTGCAGAAGCATTTTGGTGTGGAAGTGCCCGACAGGCTGACCTTTCAGGAGATCGCTCCCGGGGAAACTCCGAACGATGGCCCATTCGACCTTATCTTCAGCTGGTCTGTATTCGAGCATGTAAACAACCGGATTTATCCCTCCATACTTGAGGATCTCTACAATAGGCTAAAGCCGGGCGGACATTTCTTTGTCCAGATTTCACCTTTGTATTTCGCGCCGGAGGGAAGCCACCTTTGGGCAATCGGCTATAACAGATGGGAACATCTCATCTCGCAGACCAGCGATGTACATGATGATGTGAACAACTCGGACCTGAGCGATCAGCACAAGAAATTGTTGTTGGCCATGTTCGATACCCTGAACAGGATCACTGCCGACGATTTGCTGACCCGCTTTAAGGCAGCCGGATTTGAACTGATCCGCGAACAGCGTGATCAGGTAGATTTTGAGCCTCCGGAAGAATTGGTGCGGGCCTATCAGCGTGACGCTTTGAAAACATTCCAAATTGTTGCGCTGTTTCAGAAACCCCTCAGCTGAAAAGGCTTTGCCAGGGTGTCGACAGCCTTTTGATCGAGCCGCCTGAACCCGTGGGGTTTCAGACCAGGTAATCGAGAGAGCAGGGGCGGCGAACCGCCCCTGCCTGACGTTTCAGGCGACAGTGTCAAACCCGAGATCGACTAGCTGGGTCAGCAAGGCGCCATCTTCCTCAAGAAGAGGGCTGTTTGCATCAGCATCCAAATTGGACGGGTTCAGGTCTTCGGCCTGAATGCCCACCAAGGTGGTGACGTTGCCACCATTGCCCAGCACCTCGATCTCAAGATTTCCATCTACCTCGCGGATATCGATCTGATCGCCGGTCAGTGCGTTGAAATCAAAGCTATCTTCGTCAGGATCGAATCCTTCGATCCTGGTCTGAGCACCCCAATTCCAATTGATATCCACAGTATCTGCACCAGCGCCGAGAACGACATTTCCTACTGCAGGTGTTCCAGTTGAGCCACCACCTGAGCTGTCCTCGGAACCCGAGTCTGGGCCAGCGTCTTCATCTTCGTAGATGCTGCCGGTCATATCCCCGGTGCGGGTTTGCGATCCGTCCGTGGTTGCGCCATTTGGGGCAGATGGTGTCAAGAGAACCGTACGGTCGACCAAGGTCACGTCATTCTGATCAAAACCAAAGGGGGTCTCAAGATTATCCTCCATGACCTGATCAAAGTGGAACTCGACCATACCCGGGATCAGATCTGCTTTGGTGACACCGGTGAAGGTAAAGCTCTGACCACTTGGCAGGGATGAGATCACCAACCCCGCGTCGGTATCTTCAACGCTCAGGCGCTCGCGTGTGCCAAAGTAAAGAAAGCTGATCTTCATGGAGGTTGGATCAAAGTTGTCAATAACCTCGGACTGGCCGTATTCATGACTGCGGATGTAGACCGTATCACTTTCGCGCGGTCCAACGCCCTTCTCCCATGAAACGACGCCACCAAGATCCTGGCGCAGATGTTCGTTTCCGACGACGCCAAAGCTGCTGATATCTACATCCTGATACGTCACACCCTGTACGATCTGGGCAGCATCCGACCACGGGCTGTCGATCACAATCTCGCCTGC
>NZ_SMMF01000941.1:87923-89401 GCF_009711355.1 Roseibium sp. RKSG952
TGCCAGTGACTTCAGCCGGGTTTGAGCCGTCTGTGTCATAAGTAAGCGTGTAGCCACCGGTTGAGGGGGTCGATGCAACATGGCCAATCGCGCTGGAGATTTCGTTCAAGACGCCTTGATTGTCGATTGAAAAGTTCCCGATCTTCAGGTCATCAAGGCTGATGCCGGTCAGGACCGTTTGTGTTGTAACCCCATCCACAGTGATGCTGATCCGTACGGTCTGACCCAGTGCGTCCCCGGATTCTTCGAAAATCCTGAAATCGCTGGCGTCGACATCGGCATTGATTTCGATGACATCCCCCATATCGGGGTTGAATCCATCGATCACACGCGCTGGGCTGTCATAGCCGATGGTCACATGCATATGGGTGTGACCATCACCGCCCCCATCGCCACCGGAATGCCCGCCACCGTGGCCAGAACCGTTGTCATCATCACCAGAGATCAGAGTTGCGAGCTCGTCACGGGTTGTGGAGTCCAGTGCATGAATGTTCGATGCCTCGAGCGCGGCCAGCGTCACGCCCTGCAGGGTAATTGTCTGGTTGTTTGATGGCACTCTGATCACGACAGAACCATTCACTTCCGAGATTTCGAACGCATCTGCGCCGATCCAGTCAATGAAGATGGTATCAGTCGCCGGATCGAAGTCGGTCACGACCGTTTGCTGGCCATAGTTCCATGTGACCACCACGTCGGCATTCTGCTTTGTGATACCGGGATTGTTGAATGCGTCACCGGTCTCAGTGGGTGACGGATCCGGATCTGGTGTGGGCTCCGGGTCTGGATCAGGTGTTGGATCTGGATCAGGCGTCGGATCGGGGTCGGGCGTCGGATCTGGATTGGGCGCTGGATCAGGGTCTGGCGCGGTCGCACCGTCACCGATCAGGCTCAGGATCTCCTGCGCTGCAGTGCCGTCCAGTATGGTGAAGTTGCGCGCAGAAAGCTCGTCCAGAGTTACCCCAACCAGCGTCAGAGTTTGCTGATTTGATGGCACTGAAAACACGACCGAGCCATTCACTTCTGTAATGACAAGATCATTGGCTGAAATCCAGTCGACAAAGATCGTGCCATTTGCAGGATCGAAATCCGTGATCTCAGTGTTGGATCCGTAGGACCAGGTCAACACAACATCAGCGCTGTCCTTGTCTACATCAGCTGTGCCGCCCGATGATCCACCGGGGTTATTGCCTGAGCCACCGCCAGATCCGCCATTTGTATCATCACCTGGTGTACCAAGGCCTTCGTCGCCTGTTTTGCGATCTTCAAAAAAGGTGATCATGTCGCTAACCGAAGGGCTGTCAAATCCACCAAACTGCCCGATGTATTGCAGGATCGAAGTGCCGTATTCATCCGTGGATACGGCTCCGCCAAGCAGCAGATTCAATGTCCCGTAGGCACCCCGCAAATGAGCGGCAGCCATGATACCTGTAAGGGTGAGTTCAACGGTGACGGTTTCACCATTGCCATTGGTGTAGGTC
>NZ_SMMF01000941.1:89611-93372 GCF_009711355.1 Roseibium sp. RKSG952
GAGCCCGTCCTCAATGATCTGAAGGTTGAAGCCGAACGCTTCCTGAATGGCGACGGTCTGCGCCTCCTTCGTCATAAAGTCTTCGAGAGAGGTGACGCCGTTCTTTCCGGTCCAGGTTCCATCCCATTTGTTGGTTGATTCCCCGTTTCCGTAAAACTTGTCGTCGTCATAGTAACCCAGATCGATCAGCAACGCCTCGCCAAACTGGAAACCGACAAAACCCAACGAGTTTTGCGAGCGATAGGCCATCGTCTCCCACTCGGAATCACTCAGATCGCCCCAACTGGTGTAATTGGGGAAGAACTTTGTCACTTCGCCGCCAGCCCAGGCATTCAGCTGCCAGTCCTGAATGACACCTGTTTCGTACCTCTCGCGGTCCCAACCCGATTCAAACGCCAGCAGCGCCGAGAGGAAATCGGTGAAAGTTCCTTTGGACATGATATTCTACCTCAACCTATGATTGCATTCTCCACATGTGGAGATGACGTAGGTAACAAGAGAAGCACAAAATTCATGTCCCAATGTGGCCAATTCCTTTAGAATCTCCGCCATCGGCAATAAGTCGCGAAATTCGTGTTATTTTATAAGCAACATTCTGTCTGCTTTCGGGGTACGGCCTGTCCATCTTCGATAGGCTTGTGTAAAGCTGCTCTGGTCTGAAAAGCCGCAAAGATGCGCGGTCTCTGCCAATGAAAGGTGGGGATCGCTTAGGAATGCTTGTGCAAGCTTAAGTTGAGCGTCAGACACGATCTCCCTGAAACTTGTCCCTTCTTCCAGCAATCGGCGTGTCAATGTGCGTTCCGACAGTCCGAGCGCAGTGGCGGTTTCAGCCATTGATGGCCGTCCGGAAGCCATCCCATGCAACACATGCCGCCCAACCTTGTCTGTCAGTCTGGATACGGCCCGGGGATTCCGGCTGAGCAACACCTCTCCGTAGCTGGTAAGATGTCTAAGCAGATGTGCATCCGCATCCCGAATAGATAGCGCCAGCACCGACTTTGGGAATCGCAGATAGTTTGCGTCTTCTTCCAGACTCACGTGACACCCATATACAGCAGCCAGTTCCTTTGCGCCGTGTAGCCGGGCACCGGATATGCCAACCTGAGTGGCCAGACGATCGACCCCGGTGGCAACGCGCAACGCCCCAAGCAAGGTCCCCAATGAAAACTCGATGAGATGGGTGTTCAGCATCAAATGCGTTCCGATGCCATCAATAACGACATCCACGTGATCCTGCGTTTCGCGGATGTCGATCAGAGCCTGCGGACGTGAGACAGGCATAAATCGCTGCACGTGATGAAGTGCGTGATGTAATGTCGTTGAGTTGAACAGGATGTAGGTCAGCAGCGAACTGTTGCGTGGATCAAGCGCTATTCCGAATTCGGCCCCGGCATAGGGGCGGCCAAGATGTGTCGCCAGAAATTCCAGCACAGTGTTTTCAGCACCGCGGGGGATGGCCGAACCGACATCGCGCAATGATTCAGGATCAAGCCGCGCGGCTGCTATTGCGTCTTCTTTATGTTCTGAAACATCCGGCAGATCTAAGATCGACCTCAGTAGATGATTTGGCACCTGATCCCGAGGGCTATGCTTGTTCATGTTGAATTTCGCTTTTTTGGCCCAAGCATTGGGATCATCCTGGCTGTCATGTTCACCGTCCCGACCATGTCAGGCGCTATGGTCGCGTTCTCTGTTTCTGCTAGGCAATCAATATTCTGAACGATAGTGAATATCGACAGTTTTCTCACTGATATCAGCGCTATGCAGATACTGACTGCGGCGATCCTGTTGCTGAAGGGTTTGTCGCGCCACGATGGCCTCAGGGGTAATTTACAGCCCTCGGTCGGCCCGCTCTGGATGAAAACCGACCCGTTCCAGTGAATTTGTATCTGTGGCGGCACTCTGGTTTCGTTACAATCACTTCTCCCAATCGTGACGCATGTTGCCTTGGCTCTGTGCTAATAGCTGACTACCTCGATACCAAGGTGAATAGAGTACGGAGACTGAAATGGCGCATCGCTGGACCAATAAACTGACACATGCAGACGTCACCCCGAGGGCGGCGTTTCTGAACCGGCGGCAAGTTATGGCCGGGCTGGCAGGTGTCGGGTTGGCGGCGGTTGCCAGACCATCAAGCGCTCAGGAAGCTCTGGAGCCGAACACATGGGAAGAGATCACCACATACAATAACTACTATGAGTTCGGGACGGGTAAGGATGACCCTGCCAAATATGCAGGATCTCTGATCACCGAGCCGTGGAGCGTCAAGATCGACGGTCTTGTGGATCGGCCGGGTGACTATGACTTCAAAGACATCCTGTCCGAAATGACTATTGAAGAAAGGATCTATCGGTTCCGCTGTGTAGAGGCCTGGTCGATGGTGATTCCGTGGAACGGGTTTGAACTGTCCGATTTGCTCGCGATGGCGGGCGTTCAGGACGGTGCGAAATATGTGGCGTTCGAAACCGCCTATCGCCCCGATGAAATGCCGGGTGTCAGTTTCCCTGTTCTGGAATGGCCGTATCGTGAAGGCCTGCGTCTGGACGAGGCGATGCATCCTCTGACCATCATGGCCACTGGCATCTATGGCAAGACGATCCCCAACCAGAACGGTGCACCACTGCGTCTGGTGGTGCCGTGGAAATACGGTTTCAAGTCGATCAAGTCGATTGTCCGTATTACTCTTACGGATACGCAACCACCGACCAGCTGGAACATGTCCAACCCACGTGAGTATGGGTTCTATAGTAATGTGAACCCGAACGTGAACCATCCGCGCTGGTCGCAGGCATCGGAACGTCGCATTGGCGGCGGTCTCTTTGCACGCCGCGAACCAACCCTGATGTTCAACGGATATGAAGAAGAGGTGGCTGGCCTCTATGAGGGTATGGATCTGGCGGAGAACTACTGAAGCGATGCAGACCGTGAACCAATTGCTGCGCCGCATTCCCGTATGGGCCGTGTATCTGTTAGGCGCTCTGCCCGCACCCTGGCTGTTCTATCTGGGGTTCACTGGCGGTCTCGGGGTCGAACCCATCGAAGCATTGGAACACGAGTTTGGCGAGCTGGCCCTGCAGCTTTTGATTCTCGGTCTGGCCATCTCGCCTTTGCGACGTCATCTCGGCCTGAACCTGATGAAGTTTCGCCGTGCGATAGGTGTTCTGACATTCTCGTATGTCGCGCTGCATCTTCTGGTTTGGCTGGTTCTCGATGTACAAGTGCCCAGTCAGATTTGGGCGGATATCGTTAAGCGTCCTTATATCACTGTCGGCATGGCGGCGTTCCTGCTCATGCTGCCGCTTGCGATTACTTCAAACAACTGGTCTGTGCGAAAGATGGGGCCAGCTTGGCGCAAGATGCATCGGCTGGTCTATCTTGCGGCGATCCTTGGCGGGTTGCATTACGTGATGCTGGCCAAGGGATTCCAGATCGAGCCGCTGATCTATCTGCTTGTCATTTTGGGGCTGCTGGCATTGCGGCTGCCGATTTCGAACCTTCTGATGCGATTCCGTCAGGTCGATTCCGCCTGACTCGCGGGTGAGTCTTTTGGTGAGTCCGTGATTATAGCGTTCGGTTGTGGGATTCGTGCGGCCTGTCATCTCAAATGGGCGGTTTTGGGCTGTTAGCTGAATGGTTAACTAAATGAATTATATCGTTATTTTTTGAAAATGCTGTTTTTTTCAAGTTCTTTGAATTTTCCACTTGCGGCTTTTGTTGGTTATCCTTAGAACCCCCTTCACCGGCGCTGCTGAGGCGGTGCT
>NZ_SMMF01000283.1:0-501 GCF_009711355.1 Roseibium sp. RKSG952
TCTCAGGGCGCAACCGCCCGAACCGGCGGCGGAAACCGGGATCGATCCGTTCACCCTGCGCGAGCCATTCCCCCTGCTGTGGTGGTCCGATGCGCATCGTCGAGATCTTTCACTGTGGCCAGATACCACGATCCCGCGCACCCCCGAGGGAGCGGGCTGCATGACAAAACGCCCGTCACATCACCCGATCAGAACGCGAACGATGCCGCTCGTTCGTGAGCCTCACCGCTTTGCCGCCGGGCGCCCGCTCGCCGCAAAAGCTGCGGCTCAGGCCGACACCGAACCCGCAAATGTACTCGTGTCCGCAATACAGTTTGTCATATCCGGGCATGCTTTACCGCTAACAGATCGCTCCATCCATACCCCACCGGCGACCAGATCCCAGCTTTCACCATAGATCCTGCCCAAACCACGCGGGTTTCCTCCTTGGGAGGTTTTCCAACGCGGGCCATGCTCTCGCCCAGACGATCTCCCTCGCCGCGGCCCGCATCGAAAAACCTT
>NZ_SMMF01000045.1:0-222 GCF_009711355.1 Roseibium sp. RKSG952
CTCCCGCGTCCGGAGGTCTTCCGGAACATAATGCAACACACCGCCTTCCTGCCTCACTGCTTCGCGGCAGACTTCTCTTGTCCAAAGTTTCTTAGGCACATATTTCAACGCCCTGCCGTCTTGCTTCACTGCTTCGAGGCACATCTCCCGCGTCCGGAGAGGCCACGGCATATGTCGCAACGCCCAGCCGATTTGCCTCACCGCCTCGAGACACATCCCCTC
>NZ_SMMF01000164.1:0-319 GCF_009711355.1 Roseibium sp. RKSG952
ACGTCTTCCCCGCCCTGAAGGACGGGGGTTCCAGCGCACAGTTCAGATGACAGACGCTGTTCCGCCTTGACGCGAGTAACCGAACGGATACACCCACACGATCGCGTCGCGGGAGGTGTTCGGGAGGTGTTTAAGTTATCTGGTTTCCAAGTCCTTCGGGACATGTTCAAAAAACCTCCGTTGGCTGACACGACAATGCCGCGGAAGTCCGAATTCGTCAACGCCTTCTATTCGGCGCGAATTTCGATTTATCAAGCTGCGCCGTAAAGCCCGGTCCTTTAGGCCCGGAATACAAGGCGCTCCCGCGCAAGCGGGAATT
>NZ_SMMF01000530.1:0-1607 GCF_009711355.1 Roseibium sp. RKSG952
TTGCTCACGTTCAACAAAAGCCCACTGTTCACAACTTCAACCAAGTCATTTTTACCACGAAAATGGTTCAAAAACAAAAAATGGATCAGGCGAGAGCGGAATCGATAGCCGCATCAATGCGCCCTTCCGCAATCTTCATAACCAAACGCTGAGCAACAAGCCATTCCTTGCCCAGGCGTTCCTCGAATAAAATCGTCGAAACTGCTTTTTGACCGCCATCCTCGAGAGTCCGAATAGACTCATTGAGTAGCGCACGCCAACGTCGTGTGCCGCCGTCCGTGACGACTGAAAGATGAATGCCAGCGTCTGGAATAGAAAGGCTACGGGGCATCAGAACCAGATCCGACCTCGCTAAACCCAGCGGAGCGCCGGCGATGACGATGCGTTCGGCCATGTTGCGAAGAGGCGACTTGCCCTCGGGTTTTCCGGTCTTTTGCTTGGCGCTCATGAGTTTTCTCGCGTTGTTGCCTTAATGCTAAAGTCCCGATCAATGACGCGCAATAGAATTCGACTTGTGCAGAAGGATTCGCTAGGGAAGCATGAAGGAGTCAATCATCCAAAGTCTGACGGAGTCCGCTATGATCACGCTCAATCCCGCCAACGCCGAACATCAGTACCTCGAACTCCTAAAACGCATCCGCGACCGTGGCGATGCCCGCATGGACAGGACGGGCGTTGGCACCCGCGCCCTCTTCGGGGAGATGATGAAGTTCGATCTTTCGGACGGAACCGTGCCCATCTTCACGACCAAGAAGGTTCTCTGGAAGGTTGCCCTCAAGGAACTCATCTGGATGTTGTCCGGCGGAACCAACATCCGGGAACTCGTGAAGCAGAACGTGACCATCTGGACCGACTGGCCGCTAAAGCGGTACCGCGAAGAGACGGGAGATGAGATCGATCGCAAGGAATTCGAGCGCCGCGTGGCCAAGGACGATGCGTTCGCCGCCGCCTGGGGGGAACTCGGACCGGTCTATGGAAGTCAGTGGCGCGCCTGGCAAGCACCGGACGGAAGTACCTACGATCAGATCTCGGATTGCATCGAACAGCTCCGAAACAACCCGGCGAGCCGCCGCATCATTTTCCACGGCTGGAACGTGCCGGACCTCCCCTCCATGGCCCTGCCGCCGTGTCATCTTCTCTACCAGTTCGGCGTTTCGGCGGGAAAATTGAACCTCATCATGTACCAGCGTTCTGTGGACACCGTTCTGGGACTACCTTTCAATATCGCGTCCTGTTCGTTCCTCCTGCGGATGGTCGCTGATCAAGTTGACCTACAACCAGGAACGCTCACTTGGTTCGGCGGCGACACCCATCTCTACGACAACCATCACCACGTACTCGATGTCCAACTCGACCGCACGCCGAACGCTGCCCCGAAACTGAACCTCCTGCGCAAGCCGGGCAGCCTCTTTGATTACGTGCCGGAGGATTTCGAACTCGTTGGATACGAACCGCAGGGATTCATTAAGGCGGATGTCGCAATATGAGGAATGCAGGGATTCTTACCGGGCCACGGACCCGAAGCTTAAAAGGACAATCCCTACGTTTCGGCTGACAGACCCTTGGTGTCTTCGATGATCCAGAGGCGCGGCAAACCCCTTCCTTCA
>NZ_SMMF01000139.1:0-286 GCF_009711355.1 Roseibium sp. RKSG952
TCATGCCTTGCTCCCTTCAATCAGCTTGAAAAGAACCGTCTCAACCTGAAGATGTGCGAAAAATTTTATACGTTATCTCAACACAGAGTTCGGCTCAATATGCGACCCTTGTCAATCTCCCAAAATCGACATCGGTGCATTTGCAGCTGCCCGTACTATAGACAATTTGCGACCACCCGCCCCCTCACCTCCCTTGCAACCCGGTCCAGCCGGTCGGATCGGGGGCTGACCGCCTCAGCAAGTCGTAAAGTCTGAGTGTCGCATTTCTATCGGGCTGCGCATGTCG
>NZ_SMMF01000225.1:0-403 GCF_009711355.1 Roseibium sp. RKSG952
TCCAGGTCCGACTTCGTCAACAGGCTGCTATGCGGACTTCATGCTGTCCTATGAGCTGATGCGGGAGGCCTATGCCGGTACCGGTGTGGGATTGAATGGTCTTGGCGCATGGGCGGAGGGTGAGGTGGCGGGCTGGCCCGGTCTTGCCGATGCAATCGCGGACGCCTTTCCGTCGGTGCCGATCGAGGTCTGGGTTTTTGGCAAGGTGACGACCGCAGAAGCTTTCAGGAGCCTGACGGGCCGCGCTCTCCCGGACAATGCCGCGGCCCCGGGCGGCCGGATTGTAAATCCCTCGCCGGGTTGGCATGCGCTTGAACAAATCCGGCAGCGCCGGAGTGCCGGAGAGACGCTCGATAAAGCGGCTGTCGACGCCATTGTCGGGCAGGGCGGGCCGGGGAAAATC
>NZ_SMMF01000202.1:0-358 GCF_009711355.1 Roseibium sp. RKSG952
CTGACCCACCTGCCAGTCGTTCGGGGCATACCCGGCATCAACCGCGGCACGGGACGCGCCAACAGCTGCGCCAAGTGCATCTGCCACCGGCATGATGACTTCCTGGAACTTTTCTTCCGATCCAAGCGCACGGCCACCGGAAACGATGATCTTCGCAGAGGTCAGTTCCGGACGGTCGGACTTGGACAGTTCCGCACCCACGAAGCTCGACAGATCGGTGCCGGAGGCAGCAGCGGCATCTTCAACCGATGCGGATCCGCCTTCACCGGCTGCCTGGAAGCTTGCGGTCCGAACGGTGATGACCTTCTTGGCATCGCCGGACTTGACCGTCTGGATCGCGTTGCCTGCGTAGATCGGA
>NZ_SMMF01000935.1:0-49351 GCF_009711355.1 Roseibium sp. RKSG952
CTATGCGACCTGGTGGATTCGTCAGGCGATTACGCGCTCCATCGCGGATCAGGCCCGTACCATCCGTATTCCGGTTCACATGATCGAAACGATCAACAAGTTGGTCCGGACCGGCCGTCAGATGCTGCACGAAATCGGCCGCGAACCGACACCGGAAGAACTGGCCGAAAAGCTGCAGATGCCGCTGGAGAAGGTTCGCAAGGTGATGAAAATCGCCAAGGAGCCAATCTCGCTCGAAACGCCAATTGGTGACGAAGAAGACAGCCAGCTGGGCGATTTCATCGAGGACAAGAATGCCGTGCTGCCACTGGACAGCGCTATTCAGGAAAACCTCAAGGAAACGACCACACGGGTTCTGGCCTCACTTACTCCGCGTGAAGAACGGGTTCTGCGGATGCGCTTTGGCATCGGCATGAACACCGACCATACGCTGGAAGAAGTTGGTCAACAGTTCAGCGTGACCCGCGAGCGTATCCGTCAGATCGAGGCGAAGGCGCTCCGCAAGCTGAAGCACCCCAGCCGGTCGCGCAAATTACGATCTTTCCTGGATCAGTAAAAACAAAGGCGCCTCATCTGAGGCGCCTTTTTTTTGTTGGCCAAACACCAACATGTGGCCATCTGTGACATCACTTTGGCGAGATTTCACAAGGCATTGAGTTGTCCCGGTTTTATGTCTCTCCTGTCCACTCATGGGGCTGGCCGGGGCGAGGCATTCTAGCTGATGACCCCCGGTTACCGTTTCGACACATTGATGGGGTGGCTAACCCGTTTTTTGAATGTGCTCGGTGCTTGTCCAGTCCACCGTTTAAAGGCATTCGAAAACGCTGCTTGATCAGCGTATCCAAGCGAGTATGAGATCTCGGACAATGTCATTCCGTTTTTGATAAAGGTTTGAGCCAGATCGCATCGCAGGTCTTCTACGACCTCGCGATAGCCGGTCCCCTCGGATTGCAGGCGGCGTGTCAGTGTTCTCGGGCTCATTCCCAAGCGGGCTGCTGCTTCTTCGGCGGGAATGACATGACCCGGCATTGAGCGTGTGATCAGACCCTCGACTTGTGCACGTACCATGTTCTTGGTCGATTGGCTTTCGGCAAGCAGGCGTTCCCCGTAGTCCAACAGATGCGCGCGCAAGCTGGGGTCATATGTGGGAATACCAATGTCGAGGGCAGAGAGCGGTAGGACAATCTCCATTTTTTCCGCACCAAACACCACCGGGAAGCCGTCGATTTTTTGGTAAATCGCTTCGTGATGTCCGATCTCATGCTGAAAGCGAATCTCAATCGGGTAGATTTTAGATTGTGTGAGCGTGCGCATGCGCGCCAGCGCAGCAAACATCAGAAATTCAGTTCTCCGATGATACCGGGCAAAGCTCGGGTCTTTCCAGTCAGCCTCCAGCGATGCGAAGTTCCCTGAAACACGCAGGCTAAAAACAATGGCCGGATCAATGAACTTGTGAAACCGGCCTGCATTCTCCATGGCCTGGCGAAGATCGCGCGAGTATTTGCTGATATAGGCTGTCAGGCTGGAGGAGGAGGAAACCAACAAACCAGACCTGGCGCCGAATGTAATGTCATCCAATGCATCGCATGCGTATCGGACAAACAATGCTTCGCCATGGGCGCTGTAGACAGTTGCGGGTGGGGCAATGTCTTCCTGTTTCAGGCCACTGTTTTTCATGACCTGACTAATAAGTGGCCGATCCTGCGCCTGCTCATTCAGCGCCTTGATCAGCATATGGATTCTGGAAACATCGACATCCATCGTGAAGTCTGAACCCTGTTTAACCAGATATCATATTAGCAAGTTTGAAAAATTTGGACACATGGCTTTGTTGGAGGTGGTTTTTCCTCCCTCTGAACCGCAGAACGTCAGCCTCGGTAATCATGCGTCTGCGCCATTTTGACCGATACTCACAAATCATTGTCAGTTTCGAGAAAGAGAATCCACGGGCAGGTTCCTAAATGACAGGATGTGTCGGGTCGGTGCCTTTTGGGGATTAGGCTGAGCTCTGGACATCACCGGTCCGAAGCTCCCCGACACGTCTCCACTCTGAAAGAAACAATGCCTTGGCAGCCCTACTTGTCGCATTGCCGGGTGCAGACCGGCGTGGCAGTTTTGACTGAGTGTGTAGTGCAGCAGAGATCAGGATTGCCGGAAAGTTCATCTCTCATAACGGGTTATGAAGACGACCTCATCGTATTCGATGGCGAATGCGTTTTGTGTTCGCGCTTTTTCCGCTTCATGCTGAATCATGACCGGAACCAACGGTTCAGCTTTGCCACGGCGCAATCCCCGGTTGGACAGAAACTCTATTCAGAGCTCGGCTTGCCAATGGATGATTTCGAAACCAATCTCGTGATCGTTAGGGGCGTTGTTTATCAAAAGCTGGATGCATTTGCCGCTGCCATGAGGGTTCTGCCGGGCCCTTGGCCGGTGCTTTCTATTTGTCGCTTCTTGCCGTCAATTCTCAAAGATCCATTGTATAATTTCATTGCCCGAAATCGTTATGAGTTCTTCGGTCGATACGACGCCTGTATGGTGCCCGATCAGGCGATCAGGTCCCGATTTTTGCCGCAAGGGTTCTGAAGAATGCCTGATCCGTTTCTAGTGTCTCTTGCAACAGGAGAACCTGTCCCACCTGCCGTCAGACAATTGCACAGTGGGGCGGGCGCTTATGTTGGGCGTTGCCGGATTGAACGTGGTGAGAGGGGGATGATCTCACTATTGCTCAGACTTGGCGGTTTCCCGGCAGCATCAGAGGACGCGCCAGTCTCACTCGAGGTTGTAAGCAAGGAAAAGAACTGGATCTGGGAGCGGAAGTTCGGCACGCATTTAACCCGATCTCAGCTGACCTATGACCCACGCCTTGACTGTGTGCATGAGCGGATCGGGGCTTTGTCTATCTGGTTGAAGCCCGTCATGCGTGGTGAGAAACTGAGTATAGAAATTCTGCGTCTTCACGTTCTTGGGGTGCCGTGTCCGCGATTTCTTCTGCCGCGCTCCAATACTGTTGAATGGCAAGATGATGAGGGACGATTTCGGTTTGATGTTTCAGCCGATGTGCCCGGATTGGGCATGCTGATAAGATATCAGGGATGGTTGTCTCCGGTTCACGCGGAACTGGTCGACGTTTGAAATGATTGTGAACTTCACTGTCCTGATAATTGCGACATACTAGTCTTTGTTTCAGGTCAACATAGGAAAGATGTTAATGATGAAACAGATTGTTAGAGTTTCAGTTCTCACAGCGGTGGCGCTGAGCGCAGCTATCGAGGTAAGTGCAGCCCCGAACGGTTATCGGACCGAGGCGATCAACAGCACCGATTTTGAAGTTATTCCAAGAACTCGAAGAGATGTGGATGGCTATTGGTGTGCTGCCGCTGATTTCGCACGGCGAACCCTAGGTGCCGGATGGCAGCAGAGGATATACGTACTGAGAGGTTACGGCCCCAGTGTTACCACCGGCCGCCGCACGGCTGTTCAGTTTACGCTTAAGGCCCCAACTGGTGGCACACCTCAACAGGGCAGTTTCGTCTCTGCCGGTTTTCAACCCGGTGACAGCATGTCGGTACAAGGGGCAAACGGGCGTTGCAATCTCCGGCCCTTCATAGACAGATAAATCATTGGTAAAAGGCTGAAATGCAGACCGAGTTCATTGTTCAAACGCGCGGTTCAAGACTCTATGAGTTTACTGCGGAAATTCGTGCTTGGCTGGACTCGGTCGGTGGGGACGGGCTGTTGACGCTGTTCGTCCGCCATACTTCGTGTTCATTGCTGATACAGGAAAACGCTGACCCTGAGGTTCAGACGGACTTGAAGGCATTTTTTGAGCGTCTGGTCCCGCCTTCGGATCATCCTTCAATGTCTTATCTGCGGCACACCTATGAAGGTCCTGATGATATGCCCGCCCATATCAAAGCGGCAATGATGCCGGTTTCGTTGTCGATTCCTGTTGTCAAAGGGCAGCCGGTATTGGGCACATGGCAAGGCATCTATCTGTTTGAACACCGCAGCGCACCTCATGCGCGCAAGGTGGCAGCGCACCTCGCCTGACCCCTTTATCTTGCGTTGAAAAATTCCGACTACCCAAATCCTAGCGGGTCGCCTATAGTTGTGGATAAGTCAGCCGTAGTGCTTACAAAAAGAGGCGGAACAAGGGACGAGGAGACGGCGGATGCGCTGCCCGTTTTGCGGAAATATCGATACTCAGGTCAAGGATTCACGCCCGGCAGAGGATCACGTCGCGATCCGCAGGCGCCGGTTCTGCCCCGCTTGCGGAGGCCGCTTCACGACCTATGAACGCGTTCAACTGCGCGATCTGGTTGTGATAAAAACAAACGGTAAGCGCGAAGATTTTGATCGCGACAAGCTGGAACGATCAATCCGCATTTCCATGCAGAAACGCCCGGTTGAGCCGGACCGGATTGATCAGATGATCTCTGGTATCGTGCGCCGTCTTGAAAGCATGGGCGATACGGATATTCCATCCAACAAAATCGGTGAAATCGTCATGGAGGCGCTGGCGCGGATCGATACCGTAGCCTATGTTCGCTTTGCGAGTGTCTACAAGAATTTCCAGGCGGCCGATGACTTCGAGGAGTTTGTCCACGAACTGCGTCCGCCGCAGCCTTCGACGGACGAGTGAGCGAAACTGATAAGCGATATATGGCGTTGGCCCTTTCATTAGGGCGGCGCGGGCAAGGCACGTGTTGGCCCAATCCGTCCGTCGGGTGCGTACTCGTTCGTGATGGTCGGATTATCGGACGTGGTTGGACGCAGCCAGGTGGTCGTCCACATGCCGAGACCGAGGCCTTGGCACAGGCGGGCGAAGCTGCGCGTGGTGCAACCGCCTACGTCTCACTCGAGCCCTGCTCGCATCATGGACAGACACCTCCCTGTGCGCAGGCCCTGATTGATGCTGGGGTGGCGCGTGTTGTCTCTGCCATCGAAGACAGTGATCCGCGTGTAGCCGGGCAGGGCTTTACGATGCTACGCGATGCTGGCATCGAGGTCACAACGGGCGTCTTGATGGAGCAAGCCGCATGGGATCTTGCAGGCTTTTTCCTCAAGACCGAACAGGGGCGTCCGTTCGTCACGCTAAAACTGGCAAGCAGCTTTGACGGCAGGATCGCTACCTCCACTGGTCATAGCCAATGGATCACCGGACCTCAGGCCAGGCGTGCCGTACATGCGATGCGTGCGCGGCATGATGCTGTGATGGTTGGTGCGGGGACTGCTCGTGCGGATGACCCGTCGCTGACGGTGCGTGATCTCGGCGTGTCTCAGCAACCCGTGCGGGTCGTGGTTTCACGGCATCTGGATCTGCCTTTGATGGGACAACTCGCTCGCACAGCCAAGGAAACTCCGGTCTGGTTATGCCATGGGCCGGCACCTGATGCTGAACGCGCACGTGCATGGGAAGGGCTGGGCGCACGTCTGATACCCTGTGCTCTGAGCGATCATCACATAGATGCCTCTGATCTCTTGCAACAGCTCGGGCAAGCTGGATTGACCCGATTGTTCTGCGAGGGTGGGGCAGCGTTGGCCGCGTCTCTACTGGCTGATGACCTTGTCGATGAGTTGGTCGGTTTCAGCGCTGGTTTGACCATCGGTGCAGAGGGTCTGCCTGCGGTCGGATCACTCGGTCTGGAGACGCTTGAAAGCGCCCCTCGCTTTGAGTTGATTGAAACACAGGCAATCGGTGGGGATATCCTGCATCGCTGGCGGCGCGCATCGCGCTGAGCACCAGTTTAGCGCCAGATATGCGCGTGTGTGGCCATTGCACCCTGTAGCTTAGACAGAAGCCGGTTCAGCGGACCTGCCTGAGGCGAATGTCCTTCTGCAAGATGATCCACAGCCACCTCGACAGGGCACGGTTGACGGGTAACGGGATCATAGTAGCGCGGATAGTCGATCAGGGATGCATGAACCAACCCCATTAAAGAGGGACGAGCACCTCGTCGGGCGGGAACTGATCCAAGATCAGTTGTAAGACCCCAGCCAGCGTAAAATGGAGCGCCCAAAGTTGTCACCTTGACGCCGCGCAGTAACGCTTCGAACCCCAACAGCGAGGTCATGGTCCATACTTCGTGAACCTCGGGCAACAATAACGCCGGATCGACATCGGTCGCGATAACATCCGCCCAATCATGAGCTTCAACTTTTCCGTCGCGCAGACCAGCCTCAACGTCGGGATGGGGTTTGTAGATCAGGACCGCATCAGGGTTCGCTTCGCGCGCAGTGCGCAGCAGATCTAAATTTGTGCGTACTGTACTGGTGCCCAGCAGAATGGATGCGTCATCCTCCACTTGACCCGCCACAAGAATGCGATGCCCTTCGGGCAATGAAGGAATTGAACTGCCGATGTTGTATTTGCTTAAGCCCAATGACGTCAGGCGGGTGATAAGCCGCTCAGCGCGCTGTTCTTGATCCGGGCGAAGCGTTTCCCGGGCGGATATCAATTCTTCAAGCCGGCTGGGCCGGGTCGGGTCGTAGTAGATGCCAAGATCATCTGTGACCAGAGAAAGGGGGGGTACAAGACTGGCACCCAGACCGCGAGATCGCAGAAAGCCATCTTCGATGCGAACGATATCTTCTGCATCACGATCCTGACTGGCCCAAACCATATGCGGCTTTTCGGAAGATCTAGTTGGACCGCTGGTGAAGCGAAGCTTGTGGTACCGTCCAAACATCTTTTGGAGGTGTTTACGCTTCCACAGTCTCATTCCGGACGCAGTCCAGCCCTTGTGGTCTTGCCGCCAGGCACCTGTTTGCGCCTCCAGTGTGTTCAATACGGTTTCGATTTCGCAAAGCTGGTCCCGATAGGGATCGTACCAGGTCGGGTACAAAATCATGGCCGCCGCAAATAGCTGCGCTCGAGTCAGAGTGCGTCGGCGGTTCGGTAAAGTATCCTGATCCTGTGTCAGTCCCAAACCGGCGTAAAACGGCTGTCCGAATACGCGGGGCTTATGACCGGCCAGTATTGCTTCGAAACCGAGTTGAGAAGAAAGGGTGTAAACCCCAACAGCACCTTCCAGCAGTGACCATGGGCTAATTGGATCGCGTAACAGCGACACGCGATCAGACAGATCCTGATCCGAGAAATACCCCGTGCGATGTCCAGCAAGTGTTTCCGGGTGTGATTTGATGATCACGCGCGCACCGGGGTTCTCCTCTTGAGCGATGACCAGCATTTCGCGAAACTTCGCGTGATCACCTCCGCTCGCAGTGACAGCTGCATCGCCCTGCGTCTGGTCCACAACCAGAACATAACCCGGGGCAGGAGGGGCGAGGTTCAGGTCAAAGGCTGAATACTTGCTAAGATGAAACTCACCTATTCTCTCCATCGCCTCGCGTGCACGATTAAGCAGGGCCGTGTCATCAAGCGGGTGTTTTGATAACAGGTTTTCGAGATCAGACGGGCTGGTTGGATCAAAGTGCACGCCTTCTCGGTCAAGCAGCAAACCAAGTGGAGCTTCTCCGTCTCGTCCCGGATGCAGTGACCTGAGAAAGGCATCCTCAACACGGAGAATTGGGCTTGTGTACTTTTGCGCGACATTCAATCCACGATACGCGGTCGGGCTGTTGCCCCAAACACCTACCATATCGCCGTCTTTTGGCAGGCCCAACCGAACATCGTATCCTGCCAGTGCCAGTATTCGGCGAACCCGGCGTTGCTTCAGAAAGCCGCCATTATAAACAAACAACCGAGAGCGTTCACTCCCGGCCGACTGTTCCAACTCTGGGTGCATCCATCAATTACCTGTCAGCGTTTTAACATTCGCCAGCGGCGTCAATCCACCTGCAATGAGTGAGATGGATTTGGTCCACTGTGCATAAGGCGCTTCGGTTACATAGATGGTGTCGTCGTCGCGAATTACGAAATCGCGTGCAACAAACAGACCATTGGGTGCTGTCAGATTCAGCAGGTAGATCATGCGTTGCTCTCCCTGCAGGTCGGGTCGTCCCATAACTTTTCGTGCGATATCCTGACGTTCGTCTCGCAAGACAAAGATACCGGTTGGGTCAGAAGACAACGATTGCAGACCGCCGACCTGTGCCAGAGCTTCCAGCGCGGACAAATCCTGACTTTCAAAGGCAACGCGGGACTGACCGCCGGTCGCACCCAAGGCAATGTACGAACGGGAATCCTGTTCAACAAGAATACGATCACCGCCGCGTAAGGCGATATCGCTCTTGGGGTTTCGGAACAGGTCATTATACCAGATGGTACCGCGTTGATTGCCGCGGATCACGGTGACCAAGGCAATGTCTGAGGCGACTGCCACGCCCCCTGCCTGCGCCAGCATACCCGACAAAGTGCGGCTCGGGCGCTCGATCGGGTAGATGCCGGGCGCACCGATCGTTCCCGACAAAGATACCGTTGATCCGTCGCCTGCAATGCGGCGTACCTGAACCTGTGGATCTGGTGTTTGTTCATCCAGTTTGCTGGAAATCAGGGCACGCAGCTGCTCGGGCGTATTGCCCGCTGCACGGAGACGGCCTGCGTAGGGGACAAAAATGAATCCATCGCTGTCCACCTGAACCTGATCGAGGATGGTTGCCCCGCCCAGATCGCTGGTCAGCAAACCGTCGTCGACGTTTTCCCAGATTGAAAGCCCCAACACGTCACCGGGACGAACTGTATCTGCGGTAAGACTTTGCGCGCTTGTAAATGTGGAAGAAAAACCAAATTGCGGGATTGCAGAAGTTGCTTCCGCGACCCTGTCATCCACTTCGACCACAAATGCATTTCCACCATTTGCAGTGGAGCCCGCTAGGATTTCATTCTTGTTTGGACCTGACTTTGGAAGCTGGCACGCCGCCAGCAAGCCACATACGGCGACAAAGGATACTCCCCGTACCCAACGGATTGCAAAGCGCTGCACTGCCGATATTCCTCAAACGTCTTTGGTTGCCTGTTTTGGGCAGGCTAACTGTTTCAGCCCACAACATCCAGCGACAGGTTGCCAATGTCACTCAACGATTTTCAACTGTGGCGTCATGGCCGCTGTATCGTTCATCATGGATTGATATGGGTCGTTTGCGCGCAGCATCATATCTGTGGCGCGACGCAGCAACTGTCGCCGACCGCGCCGGGAGTAGAAGCCACCCGGCACCTGGCTGGTTTCCAAAAGAAACTGTCGATAACGCTTGTATGCATCGCTGTCAGGAGCTGCGGGGGTCGCAAAGAACTCTGCCACTGACTGCTGAGATACAAACTCGGGCTTGTCATAAACGGACCGGCCAAAGATGCGTAACGGAATGCCGCGCCACAACACCTGTTGCCCGGCGGTCGAGTTGACAGTGACTGCCGAACTTGCGTCATCAAGCAGTTTGGCGAGCTTGCCGCCCGGCACATAATGCACCCGGTTGGATATGCCATGTGCTGTTGCCATTTCGCGAACGCGTTTTCTCAGCGGTTCGCGGTGGTTTTCCAAAGGGTGCTCTTTGACGACCAGGTGGTGGTGAAGCGGGGCACCTTCTGCGAACCCGGAAATGACCTGCTCAAGAAAATCGGACATGCCAGAATAGTCTGAATGCGCTTGAACCGAGCTGTCGTGCCCCAGTTGCAACAACACGAGGTGATAGGGAAAACCGCCTCGCCTGACACGGGCAGTCGCCCAGCTGCGCTGTAAGCGATGAATGGGCATCAGGGCCAGGCGTTTGAAATATAACCTGAATTCTTTGGATACAGGCAGTTCGCGATGCGGGCGAAAGCTTCGGTACCTGTGATTCAGGAACATGACTAATCCATGGTACAAAGCACCGTAAAAGATGTGCTGGCGCATGTCCCCCCAATGAGAAGGCGGCGGGGGCGTCTGCGTGTCGGATTGTTCAAGAGCGAGCTGCATCTGTTCGACGCTCAGGTCCATAAGGCGCGAATTGCCGTTCGATCCACCTCGCTCATAAGTTATCCACCAAGGGCGTAGGTACCCTTCTTCGAAAACGTGAACGGTTATGCCCCGTGACTTCGCAGTTTCGATAGCGCGTGCGTGAATGGGACGGATGTCGCCATATAGAACAATATCAGTCACGTCATTCGCGATGATGAGATCCGTCAACGTCGCGGGCCAGTCTTCGGGTGGGTTCCGGTATGGGATGTAGGTATCTCGATCAAACCAGAATGCCTCGTCACCCGCGTTGAATCCGACACGTAACACTTTTGCACCGGTGGTACGCAGCGATCGTCCAAGCTTGCTGAAAAACGGACCATGTGGTCCCTGCAAGAACAGAAACACGCGGCTGTCCGGATTGATCTGTGCAAAGGGCATTTCTGCTGCTCGAACTCTGATCTTTTCGTGTTTATTAATAAAATTATGCCTGTTTACGGCATTCCGGGCAAGCCGGGGCTTGCTCAGTGCGTGCCATGGCCTTACCTCGGCGTTGATATCGGGAACAAGCTAGGCTCAGAGGGTTAACAGAATGTTTACAGGGATCGTCACCGACATCGGTACAATCGTCGAGCTGGAACAGCAGGGCGATCTTCGAGCTCGGATCCGAACCGACTATGACACGGCAACGATTGATATCGGCGCGTCAATTGCCAGCGATGGCGTCTGTTTGACTGTCATCGCACTGGGTGATGACTGGTACGACGTGCAGATCAGTGCCGAAACGGTTTCAAAAACCAATCTCGACAAATGGCAGGTTGGAAAGCGGGTAAACCTCGAACGCGCCCTGAAGGTTGGCGACGAACTTGGGGGGCATATCGTTTCAGGCCACGTGGACGGCGTAGCTGATGTGGTGTCGGTAGAGGACGAGGGGGACAGTACACGGGTTGTGCTGCGGGCCCCCGCTGATCTGGCCCGCTTTATCGCCCCCAAGGGATCTGTGGCGTTGAACGGAACATCCCTTACTGTGAACGACGTGGAAGGCCGCGAGTTTGGCATCAACTTTATTCCACACACCAAAGAGGTCACAACCTGGGGCGATGTCGCGGTCGGTGATCGGATCAATTTGGAGATTGACACTCTGGCACGTTATGTCGCGCGGCTTGCAAGTGCTAACGCAGGCGCAGAATAATACCTTTTGGTCAACGCGTTGGCGAGCCACCAGCACGCCAACGCGATTATCGCTCCGAGATAGCCATCGACAGCATAGTGCCACGCTAGGTGGACCGATCCGATCTGGATCATGATGGCGAAAATCGAAAATGCCCAGCCCAGCCAGCGCGAATATTGGAATGCGAAAAGCGCCATTAGCACGCTGGATGCCACGTGCATGCTGGGCATGGCAGATATGCCCTTTATCACGCCCCCACCGCTGAATTCGGCCAATAATCTTTCCTGAACCTGCAGGGCCCAGACGGGGCTTATCCGATCAAGGTCATACAGATTTTGCATTTGCTGGACGTAGGTGTCCCCAAATCCGAAATGCTCGTAGTAGACTGGACCGACTGATGCAAAGACTGTGGCCAGCAAGTTGCCTCCAACAATGAACACCAAAGCAAAGGCCACCAGATAGGTCATTCCGCGCTGAGTGTCGCGCTTGTCAAAACAGGCGGCAAACAAGGTCAGATAGATCAGCGCGAACCAGAGATGATAGGCGACATTCAGCACCGTCGTCAGAGTGGTGTTCCCGAACACCGGCCACAACAGCAGCCAAACGTCATAGCCACCGTGCAGGGTTCGATCCAGTTCAGCAAAGAATGGGTCCCACGAAAACGGGTTTATCAGGACGATGATGTTTTTCAGGCAGGTGAAGCTGGTAATCAAAAAGCCGATGGACAAAAAACACACGGTGCCGTCGACCAGAGTTATGTTCCTTGCGATGTACTTGCGTGTATCCTGCATCATCCATTGAATGGGTTTTGCGGGTCTGATCCAAATCGCGGCGTATACGAACCTGAAGACAAAGAATATGGCCCCAATAACGATGGCATATTTGATCAGGCGTCCCACGATCTCGACAAGACTAAAGCCCAATACGGTCCAGTAGGGCAGGCCTGCAAAGTGGCTTATGACGGCACCTCCGATGACGTGGAGGGCTATTATGATCAATAGCAACCTGTTCCGCAGGATAGATGAGAACAGACCATTTGCCTGAGATGGCTGGTTAAAGACATCAGCACTATTCATCTATTATGCCCACACATGACGACCGAGTTTGAACGCCTGCCTAAGGTGCGTTCATACTTTGGCCCGGCGAGGGCCAGAGTTGGGCTATTCTGGGGCATGCGAGAACGCTGTGTTTCCATTTCGAACACAGTACTGCGGGCACTAGCTATTGCACCCAGAGTATTTCATGCGTCGCCAATTCTGGGTTGAGACATGTTTCAGTACGCGGTTGCTATTTGCCGGGACTGTTCCGCTTGTGGGGTGTTCGGCTTGTCCGGTGGGGGCCTGTCCGATGCCCATGCCTCTGGTCGCGTGATGATGGCATCGGTTGGAAACAATGATCATATGCCGCCGTTGCGTCTGTGGTCTGGTGTTTGGCGCCGTACTGGTCTATCCCGCGCAGCAACACCTGCTCTGCGAAAGGCTGCCCAATGAGCTTTGAAACACCCGGACCGGTCGAGGCCCAGCTGCGTGATGCGATCAGCCCGATCGAAGAGATCATCGAAGAGGCACGCAAAGGCCGTATGTACATTCTGGTCGATCATGAGGATCGTGAGAACGAAGGCGATCTGGTCATTGCCGCAGAGTTTGCGGATGCGGATGCCATCAACTTCATGGCTACCCATGGCCGGGGGCTCATCTGCCTGCCGATGACAGCGGAGCGGATTGATAGTCTGGGATTGCCGATGATGGCTGTGAACAACTCGTCGCGCCATGAGACCGCGTTCACCGTTTCCATCGAGGCCCGTGAAGGCGTGTCTACGGGCATCTCGGCTGCCGACCGGGCGCTGACTGTTGCGACCGCCATCAATGAGCAGAACACCATGGCTCAAATCGCAACGCCCGGACATATTTTCCCGCTTCGTGCCAAGCGGGGCGGGGTACTGGTTCGGGCCGGACATACCGAAGCTGCGGTAGATATCTCGCGGCTGGCGGGGCTGAACCCCTCGGGTGTGATCTGCGAGATCATGAAGCCTGACGGCACCATGGCGCGTTTGCCCGATCTGGTTGCTTTTGCCAAAGAACACGACATGAAGATCGGCACGATCAGCGATCTGATCAGCTATCGGTCCCGCAACGACAATCTCGTGGTTGAGACATCGCGTGAGATGGTGACCTCGGAATATGGCGGCGAGTGGGAGATGCGGCTGTTCACCGATCAGACACACGGCATTGAGCATGTGGTCATGATCAAGGGCGACATCACCACGCCCGAGCCGGTACTGACCCGGACACACGCGCTACATGAAGCGCCGGATATTCTGGGGCTCGGGCCGAAATCCCCGCAGGAATTGCCGCGGGCGATGGAAAAGATTGCTGCCGAAGGCCGCGGCGTTGTTTGCCTTTTCCGCCAACCGCGCAACTCGCTCTATGCAGCTGATGACGAAGGACCGCGCACTATCAAACAAACCGGTCTGGGTGCGCAGATTCTGTCGAAGATGGGCATTCAGGAACTCGTATTGCTGACCGACTCGCCGGAAACCGTATATCTGGGCCTAGATGCCTTTGGGCTGTCGATTGTGGGGACCCGCTCAATTCTCAAGGATGACTGATCGTGGCTGAACAAGACAAACACGGCGTGCTGCCGACACCAACATTCGACAAGCCGGTGAAACTGCTGATCGTTGTGGCACCGTTCTATCGTGCTGTTGCGGACAATCTGGTAGCTGGTGCCAAGGCCGAGATCGAAGCGGCAGGCGGCACATGCGAAGTGGTTGAGGTGCCCGGTGCGCTGGAAATCCCCACTGCCATCGCGATGGCTGATCGCCAGTGCAACTTCGACGGCTATGTCGCGCTGGGCTGCGTCATTCGCGGTGAGACCACGCATTACGAGACGGTCTGCAACGATTCTAGCCGTGCGATCCAGTTGATGGGTCTTCAGGGGCTGTGTATCGGCAATGGTATCTTAACCGTCGAAAATGACGATCAGGCTGAAGTCCGCGCAAATCCTAAAAAGATGAATAAAGGTGGCGGAGCCGCTGCTGCGGCCTTGCATCTGATCGCGCTCAGCCGTAAGTGGGGCTCTTCCAAAAAGGGCGTCGGATTCAAGCCGCCGTCCGAGTCCATCCTTGTGGCGGGCGATAGCAACGGACCCACGACAGCATGACCCAGACAGACGCGCCGAAGCCGGCCAATCAGAAACGACTTATGAAGTCTGCCGCGCGGCTCTATGCCGTGCAGGCCCTGTTCCAGATGGAGCAGTCCGGGCAAACGATCGAGCAGGTTGTAAACGAGTTTCTGGATCACCGGTTCGGCGCTGTCTATGAGGGTGAGGAAATGCTGGATGGTGACATCAGCGTTTTCCGCAAACTCGTGGATGATGCAGTGAACTATCAGGCGCCGATCGATCAGATGACCGACCGAGCGCTGGTGGCGAAATGGCCGATTTCCCGGATTGATCCGACTTTGCGCGCACTGTTCCGGGCAGCCGGGGCCGAGCTGACACAGAGCGACACGCCCCCCAAGGTAGTCATCACCGAATTCGTCGACGTCGCACGCGCGTTTTTCCCTGAAGGGAAAGAGCCGAAATTCGTCAACGCAGTGCTGGATCACATGGCGCGTGAGGCGCAACCCGAGGCATTCTGACGCCTTTACCCGAACCAGATATGCGCTAACCTGAATGTCATAGCGCAATGAGGTTCATCATGCCCAAACTGATCCGCCTATACATCACGCAAGTCGCCTGGGGTTTTGTTATCTCGGCTGTGTTTGTCGGGGTGCTACTGGCCCTGAACGTCGCAAATCTACGCCACCTGATCACCAGCTCTGAAATCGGCCTGATCGCGTTGGCGATGATCTGGTTCATGAACGGGATCGTTTTTGCTGGCGTTCAGTTCGGCTACAAGATCATGAGCATGGCCGAAAAGCCCGGCGGACCGCGTCGTGGATCGCCTGTTGTGCACAGCTTTGAACCGGCTGTCGTCAAACAAGAGGCGAAATCAGCGCGCTGATTTTCAAGGAAAATGTGGCGGGACCACCAGTCAACCGTGGGGCTTTGATTCCCGAGGACCTGTATATACAGGTGGGCGCCAGGTAATCAGGCCAGGACCTGAACAGAGCCAGCTCCCTCGGAATTGCTTAAGGCCACCGGAATGCTGCCTGTCACGAGAAGGGCAGAACCCGCCACGCGCCTAAGTAGGGTGTGCGGCGGGTTTGCACAAGGGGTCACGCATCAACGGTTTCGTGTAGGGCAGTGCGCATTTTGACGAAATGCTCATCCCAGCCACTATCCAGCGACAGTATCAGACCAAATGCGTCTGCGCCCTGAGGCAGACCTTCGTGCACCAATCCTAGGCGCGTACCTCCAGCCACGGGCTCCAGTGTCCATTTGACGGTGCTAACGGCGTCGCCCATCGGTTTAACTGTGAAGGTATATTCCAGATATTCGGGCGGTCGCGCCTCGCGTACTTCACCCCAAATCAGAAGGTCGCCGCTGGTTGTTCCGTACATCTCAAGCTTTTGTCCTGTCGCAAGTGGGCGCTCCGGTTTGTGAAACCACTCGGCCAACCGCTCGGGCTTTGTCAGATAGTCCCATACCGTTTCCGGAGTGGCGCGTAAAAAGATCGATTTCTGCAATACTGCTTGGGTCATTTCTGGGTTCCTTCAATAGCTTTCTTGAGATCGGCCAGGCGTTCATCCCAGAACTGGTCAAAGTAGCTGAGCCAGTCCAGAACAGGGGCCATGCCCTTTGGTTCAAGTCGGTTGATGCGTTCCCGGCCTCTTGCTTCAACCGAAATAAGCCCGCCGTCCGACAGTACCGTCAGGTGCTTTTTGACAGCGGCACGGGTCATATCGAAACGATCTGTCAGTTGCGCGATGGTCATATCCTCGACCGCAAGCATCTGAACTATGTCCCGACGGGTTGGATCGGCAAGAGCGCGGAACGCGTTTTGGGTCTGTGTATTCATGGTAAACCTCATTGAGATACCATTTGGTATCATATTAATGAGATACTAAATGGTATCATGTCAAGAGGGTGTCGAGACTTGATTTTTGTTCACTAATTGTTCACATTCGTGGGATGATGCTAGATCTGCAACCCGGACAAAAACTGGCCCGAGGTGTTTCACGACACCTGACGACCCATGGTTATGTTTCGATTGAAGAATTCGTTCCTGCCCGCGGCTTGCGCGTGGACGTAATGGGCCTGGGTCCCAAAGGCGAGCTATGGGTGATTGAATGTAAATCCGGTCGAGCTGATTATCAGTCGGATTCCAAATGGCAGGGCTATCTGGAATGGTGTGACCGATTCTTTTGGGCCGTCGATACCGAGTTTCCGGTGGACCTGCTGCCGCCTGAAACAGGTCTGATCATTGCGGATGCCTATGACGCAGAGATAATCCGTATGGGACCAGAGGCCAAAGTGGCCCCGGCGCGCCGAAAGAAAATGATTCAGAAGTTTGCAACAGATGCGGCACGCAGGTTGCAAACACTGCGAGATCCCCGCGTCTAAGAGGTCAGTCTTTAACGGCCCGCGCTGCCTGAGCAGCCGCACGAATTTCCTCGGCGATTTCTTCGGCCTCTTCGGGGTCGAAATCCATGGGGATTTCAAGATTGTCCGCTTCGATGAACAGGCGCACCATGCCATGGTCAGTTGGACCAATCTGCAGGTTTGCTTCGATGTCGCGTTCGGTGTTGATGCTCATGTTCGCCTCCGGGGACTGAGCGTTCCTGCTAGCGCGCAACGGGTTGAGAATCAAGCGGCCTATGGGGTCTGATGGGAACATGGATGACATCGTACTCAGACCATTTCGTGCCGATGATGCGCCTTGGCTGGTTGAAAGGCACGGCACGCTTTATGCGCAGGATGAAGGATTTGACCATACATTCGGTCCGCTTGTTGCGCGTATTCTGGATGAGTTCATTGCAGATCATGACCCCAAGCGAGAACAAGGATGGATCGCTGAGCGGGCAGGGGAGCGGCTGGGCAGCATTTTCTGCGTCGCACTCGGTAAGAATACCGCGAAATTGAGGTTGTTCCTTTTGGTTCCCGAAGCGCGAGGATTGGGTTTGGGTAGGCGCCTGCTGGAGACCTGCATGAGATTTGCCCGACAGGCGGGATACCGTGAAATGGCCCTTTGGACACATGAAAGTCACCGGGCAGCTTGTGCATTATATAGGGCGAATGGTTGGCAGCTGATGGAGAGCAAACCGGTCCATTCCTTTGGTGTCGATCTTGTCGAACAAAGCTGGAAAATTCAGCTTTAATCCTCTTGCATTCCCCGTGCGCGTTGGGTACATCGCCCCTCACAAGTGCCGCCTTAGCTCAGTTGGTTAGAGCGCTGGATTGTGGATCCAGAGGTCCCCTGTTCAAGCCAGGGAGGCGGTACCATCTCACATATATCAACACTCTCACAAAGCTTCGTGGCTTTGATCGCTACAATTCTGCTTTTAGAGGGATTTGTGGGTGCTGCCTGATTTTCGAGGCAACGAATTACCGCGCCGCATCCTTGGATACGACGCGGTTGATGATGCATCAGACGAAACTGACGCCGTTTTCTGCCATTGGCAGGTTGGTCACCTGCACGCCTGACAGTTTAGCGATGGCATTGGCCAGAGCTGGTGCAGAAGGTGGAGTGCCCGGTTCTCCTACGCCAGTAGGAGCTTCGGCTGATGGGATAATATGCACGTCAATTGCAGCAATATCACCAATCCGCAGAGGCTCGTAATCAGGGAAGTTGAACTGATCCACAGAACCACCTGTCAGGGTGATTTGATCACGCATGACATGGCCGATTCCGTATCCGATGCCACCTTCCATCTGGGCACGCACGACATCAGGATTTACCGCGATTCCGCAATCGACGGCACAAGTCACTTTTTCGATGCGAATGCCTTCTTCCGCATCGCCAGAAACCTCGACCACCTCGGCGACATAAGAACCAAACGACTTATGCACGGCGATGCCCTGCGATCGCCCTTCGGGAACGTTGCCCCAATCGGCTTTTTCCGCTGCCAGTTTCAGGACACCAGCTTTGCGTTGCTGATCGGCATCACCGCTATCCGTCAGATGGGACAGACGGAATTCAACCGGATCACGGCCGGCCGCGTTTGCTGCCAGATCCATCATGGTCTCCATCACATAAGCTGTATGCGTGTGGCCCACCGATCTCCACCAAAGGACCGAAGTCGCCTTTGGGGTGTCGGTCAATCCCAACGCCATTCCGGGGATCTGATACGGGCTGTCTGCGATACCCTCGATCGAGCTGTGATCCACGCCGTCATGTACCGCGAACGACTCGAATGCGGTTCCTTTCATGATGGACTGTCCGGCGACCTGATGCTGCCATCCGACGATGTTCCCACCTTCATCAAGGCCGACGCGAACCTTATGGCCGAAGGCTGGGCGATAGTACCCGCTCCGGATATCGTCCTCACGCGTCCAGACGAGCTTGACCGGGCGAGAACGGTCGGTGACGACGAAAGCCAGCGCCGCTTCGACCTGGTAGTCCGCATCCGGCGTCGCGCGCCGGCCGAACGATCCGCCAGCCAGCATCGTATTGATCTGGATTTTCTCCGGCGGCAGACCAAAGATCTGCTGATACGCCATATGAGGGCCTGTCGGCATCTGGCTGCCGTCATGCAGTACGATGTTACCATCTGCAGTCTGTTCGATCGTGCAGTTGAGCGGCTCCATCGGTGCATGAGCCAGAAGCGGAAAGTAGAAGGTCTTTTCGACAACTGTATCCGCGCCATCAATGGCGGCTGTAACAGATGCTACATCAACGTTGTTCACATTGTAGGTTGGCTCGGCATCCAGTGCCGACATGATCTCGGCCTCAATCTGATCCGAGTCGCGCGTTTCGGCAGCGGATAAATCCCACTCTACTTCCAGCGCGTCTCGTGCCTGAATGGCGGCCCAGGTGTTTTCGGCGTAGACTGCAACACCGGCCTGATTGGGAAGCACAGCAGCGCTGATGTAGCCGTTAACATCTTTCGATGCACTGTCGTCGAAGCCGGTGACAAGACCACCGCGCGATTCCGGACGTTTGATCATGGCGACCATCTGATTTGGCAGATGAACATCCATGGCATACATCGCCTGACCGTTACCTTTGATCGCTGAATCCTTGCGGCGCACAGCTTCGTTCCCGATCAGTTTGAATTCTGTCGGGCCCTTCAGACGAGGTTCGGCCGGTGGCTCCAGCTGAGCTGCCGCAGCAACGAAGTCACCAATCGGGGCTGACTTGTCTCCTGCCTTGATGATGCCTTCCTCGATTGTGATGCCGGATGCATCGACGCCCCAATCGGCAGCAGCGGCAGCGATCAGCATTTCACGCGCTGCAGCGCCCGCCTGGCGATATTGCAACCACGAATTGGCCATCGCGGTTGAACCGCCGGTGCCCTGGAAGGGGCCGAACAGCAGGTTGTTGTAGACCTCGGGGTTGGACGGCGCGAATTCGTATTCGATCTGGTCCATACGCAGGCCGATTTCTTCGGCGATCAGTGTAGGCAGGCCGGTTGCCGGTCCCTGACCCTTTTCAAAGTGCTTTACGATCGCTGTCACAGTGCCATTAGCATCGATTTTCACGAATGGGTTTAGCTGCGCAGTCTCAGAAGAGGCGGCGGCCAATGCCCCGTCAGTGCGTGCACCGATCAGCAGGACAGCCCCCGCTGCAGCTGCGCCTTTCAAGAAACCGCGGCGAGATGTGTTGATGGTCATTGATCAGGCCTCCAGAATATCTGATGCGCGCTGAATGCCGGCGCGGATACGTTGATAGGTGGCACAACGGCAGGCGTTGCCGGACATGTACTCGTCGATTTCCTCTGCCGATGGTTTCGGGTTTTCGGACAAGAGACCAACGGCTGACATCACCTGACCAGACTGGCAGTAGCCACACTGGACGACGTCCAGTTCGACCCACGCCTGCTGTACGGCAGCGCCGATCTTGTCTTCACCCACGGCCTCGATGGTCGTGATTTCGGAACCTTCGACATCTTCGATGTAGGTCTGGCAGGATCTGATGGGTTCGCCATCCATATGAACGGTGCAGGCGCCGCACGAAGCTACGCCGCAGCCAAATTTTGTTCCGGTCAGCTTAAGCTCATCCCGGATCACCCAAAGCAGGGGCGTGCCGGGTTCGGCGTCAACCGTGTGGGTCTCGCCATTCAGTTTCAAAGTCAAAGCCATGAGGGGACTCTCCTGTTCGCGCTGGTTTCCTGAATCGGTAAACTGGCGCGTTTACAATAGCCCGGAATATGGGTTTGTAAACTGATAAGTTTACCACATGGTTTGACCAGCGAAGAGAATTGCGTCTATAGGTGGAGATCATGAACGAATGCAACGCTCCGAATGCGTCGAAACACGCGCAGATCATCGAAGCGGCTGTGGCAGAGTTCCAGGAAAAGGGGTTCGTCGCAGCCAGTATGGATCGCATTTCGGCACGGGCCGAAGTGTCGAAGCGCACGTTGTATAAGTACTTTGAAAGCAAGGAAAACCTGTTTCGATCGATCGTGATCGAGCTTTCTAATCGTTTTTCGGAAGTACTGGAGATTCGCTATCAGAAAGGGCGAGATGTTCGCGAGCAACTGACCGAGCTGGCCTGGGCCGAAGGGCGTGTTTTGATGTCTCCGGACGTGATGGCCATGTCACGTATGATCATCAGCGAAACCATGCGCAATCCTGAACTGGCGGCGGCTGCACAAGGCAAGCTGGACAAAACATCTATCTTCATTTCGATGCTGAAAGATGCGGCCGAAGACGGCCAACTGAGTATCGATGATCCGGAGCAGGCCGGGAAGGAATTCATTGGTCTTATCAAGGCCAAGGCTTTCTGGCCCATGGTCTTCAGCGGATCAGTTCTGAGCCATTCCGAGATGAAGGCGACAATAGACAGCAGCGTCGAAATGATGATGTGCCGGTATGGCACTGGCGCATGAAGCCACGGGATTGTTCGTTCTGCGTCATGAATACATGGCGAATTGCATCAACCTGCTTTGAACTACTTTCCGACCAGTTCTGTTCTCGCCGCAGTCAGTGTAGTTTTGTTTGAAGGTTCTGAAAGCTCTTGGAAATGCTGGACAATCTGAAAACCGTCGTGTCGAGGGCGAAGGAGCGCTCGCAAAAATGCGGCAGTAAACTTTGACTTTTTGAGCAGGAGGCGGGTGCTGTTGCCAGACCAGAACAATGCTGTGAACGGGAACCATCTGTAACATCAGATTGAGGTGCATTTATCGACGTGCGAAAGGATCGTACGGGCGCGCAGTCACTCATGATGCTGACCTGTATCCGTTTGGCCGGAGATTTGGCCGCTGTCTGGGGGAGGTGTCGAAGCTATTCCCCGCGCGGCGTGTGAGGCGTTTCAGCGGGCTTCAGAAATTGGCTTTGGAAAAACTGAAACAATCGGCCTTGGTACATCGCTTTATTCGATCGTGATTTCCTGTCTCTGACGACCTGTCGTTTTGTCAAATATGAGAATGCGGTTGTCATCTGTCACGACCGCGTACCAGTTGTTGCCAATGGTCAGTGCCTGCGCCTTGGCCCCATCCGGTAATTCGATCTGATCGGGCAGGGCGGGTGTCCGGTCCGATAGGCGGATGACAATCAAGGCAAATGTCACTAGAACGCCGCCAATCATCACCGCGGTCAATAACATGACCATGCGTCTCAGCAGGCGAAGCTGAGGCGTTTCCTGCGGTTCTTGGGGATCGGAAGGGACAGTCATGGGCACTCGCCAGATTGAATTTCATATCGCGGCCGCTCCGCCGCCCCGCCTTGATAAGGCGCTTTCGCGGGATGTGCCAGCCGAGGAAAGCCTGTCCAGGACGCGGTTGGTTCGCTTGATCGAAGATGGTGCGGTTTTTATCGACGGATCAGAGATCCGCGATCCCAAAGCAAAAATTGCCGAAGGGGCTTTGGTGGTAATCACAGTAGCCGAGGCAGAAGATAGCCATATCGGTCCCGAGAACATTCCTTTGGATATCGTGTTCGAAGACGCTGACCTGATCGTGGTCAATAAACCGGCTGGTATGGTGGTGCATCCTGCGCCCGGTTCACCAAATGGTACACTTGTAAACGCACTGCTGCATCATTGCGGTGAGGATCTTTCCGGTGTGGGCGGCGTAAAGCGGCCCGGTATTGTGCATCGTATCGATAAAGACACCAGCGGGTTGCTAGTGGTTGCCAAATCTGACGCGGCCCATCAGGGTCTGGCGGCTCAGTTTGAAGCACACACTGCTGAGCGCTATTATCGCGCCATTTGTTATGGTGTGCCGGATGCCAATGACCCTCGCTTGCGCGGTGTGAAGGGCGTCAGTTTCGAGCCCGGAAACATCATGCGTCTGACCACTCAGCTAGCGCGGCACAAGACCGACAGACAGAAACAGGCGGTATTGTTCCATGGTGGCCGCCATGCCGTCACACGAGCGCGCGTGGTCGAGACGTTTGGTGCTCCAGGTACCATATCGCTGATCGAATGCTGGCTTGAGACCGGTCGCACCCATCAAATACGCGTGCACATGGCCCATGCCGGTCATGGATTGATTGGTGATCCCGTCTATGGCGGTAAGCGAAAGTTGGCTGCCCGTGCCTTCAACACCGCCACTGCTGAGGCTGTGCGCGGGTTCCCTCGACAGGCCTTGCATGCCGCCGTTTTGGGCTTTGAGCATCCAGTAACTGGCGAGGTTTTGCGATTTGAGGCCGAACTTCCTGCGGATATGGAAAATCTGATTGCTCAGTTGCGTGAACCACTGTCATAATTCGCAAACAGACGTGAGTAAGAGTTTCTTATCTTTCCTTTACCAAAGCTTAATTTCAGACTGTTAAGCAGCACCTCTTGAACGGACCGGGTATGACACCCATATCCTATGTTAAAGCTATAAACATTTGTCGGAGGGACATGAAACATGGCAAATTACGCAAATCTCCCCGCGCCGACGCCTGAGGGCGGCCTGAACCGCTATATGCAGGAAATTCGCAAGTTTCCCCTGCTGGAGCCGGAAGAAGAATACATGCTGGCCAAGCGCTGGGTCGAAGAGCAAGACACTGAATCCGCGCATAAAATGGTCACGTCGCACCTGCGATTGGCGGCCAAGATCGCTATGGGCTATCGCGGCTATGGCCTGCCACAGGCCGAGGTGATTTCCGAGGCCAACGTGGGCCTGATGCAGGCCGTGAAACGTTTTGATCCGGAAAAGGGTTTCCGTCTGGCGACCTATGCGATGTGGTGGATCCGCGCCTCGATTCAGGAATACATCCTGCGGTCTTGGTCATTGGTCAAACTGGGCACCACGTCGGCACAGAAGAAGCTGTTCTTCAACCTGCGCAAAGCCAAGGCTCGCATTGGTGCCTTGGAAGAGGGTGACCTGCGTCCTGAGAACGTCGCGCAGATCGCGAATGATCTGGGCGTGACCGAGGATGAAGTCATCAGCATGAACCGCCGTATGTCCGGTGGGGACGCTTCGCTGAACGCGACTGTAGGGTCCGAAGGTGAAGGCACCATGCAGTGGCAGGATTGGCTTGAAGATGAAGATGCTGATCAGGCTGGTGACTACGAGGCGCGCGATGAACTGGATGCACGTCGCGAGTTGCTGACTGCTGCACTGGATGTGCTGAACGACCGCGAAAAGGACATTTTGACTCAGCGTCGTCTGATGGATCAGCCTGTCACACTGGAAGAGCTGAGCAACCAGTACAACGTCAGTCGCGAGCGGATTCGCCAGATCGAAGTTCGTGCTTTTGAAAAGCTTCAGAAAAAGATGCGCGAACTTGCACGTGAAAAAGGTATGCTCGGCACTGTCTGAGATATCTCCCAAATTGAGAAACCGGCCTGATGTTTCAGGCCGGTTTTCTTATGCGCAAATGTAATGGGAAGGTGGGGTCAGTTGAGCTGCTGGCGAAAGACCCGAACCATGTTTGCCCCCATGACTTTGCGAACCTGATCTCCGGTCAGGCCTTCGTCCAACAGGGCCGAAGTCAGGGCAGCAAGTTCAGAAGTATCAAAGGCCGTCTCGACCGACCCGTCGTAATCTGATCCGAGTGAAACGTGATCTTCCCCAACCGTTTCGATGGCTGCTTTGATCATCTTTGCAATTCCAGCTGGGGCAATATCCCCGCAAGTTACATCCGCCCAGTATCCCATGCCGATAACACCGCCGGTTGCTGCAATTTCCTGCATCAGTTCATCCGGATAGTTGCGTTTGACTGGGCAGAAACCATGCAACCCGCCATGACTAACGATCAGCGGAACATCTGTCATATCCAACACATCCTGCGCCACTTGTGGGCTTGAGTGAGCGAGATCGATGACAACAGGTCGTTGCGCAAGCTCAGCAACAACCTCGCGCCCGAATTCAGTTAGCCCCGAATTCGCTTGCCCATGCAGGGATCCTCCGAGTTCGTTGTCAAAAAAGTGCTGCAGACCGAATACACGATGACCGGCGTCGAAGATCGGGTCGAGGTTGTTCAAATCGCCCTCAAGCGGATGGGCGCCTTCAATTCCCAGAATGCCTCCGACAACCTGTTCTCCGTTGGCGCGCGCCTGCAGAACCTCCTCCAGATCTGCGCGGGTCTTGATGACTTTCAGGTGACCATCGGATGCTTCTTCGAATTTGTGCAGTTTTTCCGCCTGATAAATCGCACGTTCTTTCAGGCTGTCCCAAGTGCGCAGGGGCCAAAGCTGGCCGATGGCCAACAGGGTGATGTTGTCGAACGCCTCTGCTGAATTTGCCTCGTAGTTTTGCCCAGCCGGAGATTTGGTAACTGCAGTAAATACCTGCAGCGCTACATTGCCTTCGATCAGGCGTGGAATATCAACCTGTCCCCGTGTTCCACGCTCGGTCAGATCGCGACTCCACAGGAGCGGATCTGCGTGCAAATCGCCGACAATCAGTGTTTCGTGCAGCGCGTTGGCATCATCGGATACAGGATAGGGATCGTGATCAATCACATTGTTCCGGGCGCCTTCGATGTAAGGTGGCAGAAACACGAAGAATATGATCGCTCCGGCGGCCACAGCCAAGATGACAATGGCTGCCAACCATTTCAGAAATTTGCGCATCTGTTTTCCCTCCCAATACGTAAAGGCAGCTTACGACTGAAGATTTTCGAGAAAAGCCTGACTTGGCGTCGGTTGGTTGATAGAGAGGTTTCGACGCAGCGTCCTTTTCCAATCTCTTAAAAGGAAGCAGCGAAAAACTTTGCCAGCGTACGTGGGAGAATATCATGCAAAAACCGGTTCAGTGGGGCATTCTTGGCGCAGCTAAATTTGCCCGTCAGTTCATGGCACCAGCAATCCACGCCGCAAGTGGCGCACGGTTGGCAGGACTGGCAACTTCCGATCCCGTAAAGGCCGAACCATTCCTCGACTTCTGTCCTGATTTGCAGGTGCATGACAGCTATGAAGCCTTGTTGGCTGACCCTGAAATCGAAGCTGTCTACATTCCGCTGCCCAATCACCTGCATGTTGAATGGAGCCTGAAGGCGCTTGAGGCGGGAAAACATGTTCTGTGTGAAAAACCAATGACCATGACGGCGCCGGAGTTTGACACGCTGATCGCAAAGCGGAACCAGACCGGTCTGCTCGCAGCAGAAGCATACATGATCGTGCACCATCCACAGTGGCAGTTGGTGAGAAAACTGATTGCAGACGGCGCAATCGGCAAGCTGGTACACGTCACTGGAGCCTTTAGTTTCGATAATCGGGCAGATACCGGAAACATCCGCAACCGCGCTGAAACTGGTGGGGGCGGATTGAGAGACATTGGTGTCTATGTGATCGGCGGTACACGTTTTGCTACGGGGCAAGAGCCGGTTTCGGTACAATCAGCAATCCGCTGGCAGGATGACATCGACATCTTTACTGAAATTCGCGCGCAGTTCCCCGATTTTACCTATTCCAGCTACGTCTCCATCCGAATGCACCCGCATCAGGAAATGGTGTTTCATGGTGAAGGCGGGGTGATCCGTCTGACAGCACCTTTCAACGCACGTGTCTTTGGCGAGGCGCGGGTTGAACTGCATCGCCCAGGTTTGGAGGTTCTGGTGACGCGCTTCCCCGGCGATGATCACTACAAACTGCAGGTCGAGGCGTTTTGCAGGTCGGTTCGCGAGGGGGAGGAGTATCCATGCCCACTTGAGTTCTCGCGTGGAACGCAAGAAATGATCGATCAGGTTTTCAGTCAGGCAGTATCGCTCTGATCCACTCACTTGCGCTAGATGGCAAGGCTCGGCTAGCCTGTCGGGTACCTATTCAGGAGGTGCCCTATGGCTGGCGGTTGGGCGCGCGATGGCGCGGTAAGTGAACAGATTGAGGCGTCAATTTCCGATGAGCTTGCACGGATGCAGGCGCAAAAACGCCCTGTGGGCGAAAGCCTTACCCATTGTGCTGAATGCGAAGAGCCAATTCCCGAGAAGCGGCGCAATGCGATCCCCGGTGTGAAACTGTGTCTGGACTGTCAGCAGGAACGCGACGGAACATTCAAAGCCCGCAGCGGCATCAATCGGCGCGGGTCAAAAGACAGCCAGTTGAAGTAAATTCCAGCGGAGCGGCTCTTTGCAAGATAACCCTGCCAAGCACGTATCCTTCCTGCAAAACGGTTTGGTTCTTGGTTTTTTGGCTGCGTTCCTGTGGGGCACTCACAGCGTCATCGTTCGCTACCTGACCAGCGATTTGGGTGGAATGCAGATCGCAACGACCCGGCTGTTCATCGCCGCACTTGCAATCTACTGCATGTTGCGTGCGATGGGGGCGTCAGTTTCGATCCGGTTTGGGGATTGGAATTTTCGTCTGGCTGTGTTGTCGACGGTGGTGAACTACATTCTGTTCCACATCGGATTGGAGCATACCGGTGCCGCTAACGCGATGGTGCTCGAAAATACAGCGCCTTTCTTCGTTCTGGTATTTCTCTATTTCTTTGCGGACACACCAGTTGGCAGAACGGATGTGTTGGCGACTGGGCTGGCCATAATCGGGGTGTTTCTGACCGTATTTCGCGATTTTCAGGGAGGGGGAGAGCCCTTGTTTGGCGACCTCATGGAAATCGGTGCGGGATTGAGCTGGGCCGTGTTCCTGATTTCCAGCAGCCGGGCCATGAGAGCCTCTGAATCCACTCCTGAACGTTTGAATTTCCTGTTTGGGATATTCATCTGTTCAGGTGTTATTTTGTTGCCGCTTTCCCTGCTCGGATTTCAGATGCCGACGGTAAACGATATTGTTTTTCTGGTGCTTCTTGGCGTGTTGCCGACAGCGCTGGCTTATTATCTTTGGTACGAAGCGGCAGCGCGGGTATCGACCCTGACCGCAACTTTGATGTTCGCCGCTTCGGTGGTGTTCACCTTCATCAATTCAGCACTGTTTCTGGGGGCATCCATCACGCCAATGGCTGCAATAGGTGCTGTGCTGATCGTCTTGGCCATATTCCTCACGACCAAATTCAAAGAGAAAAACTAGAGAATCTTAGCGAGATTTCCGACGCCATCGCCGGTACAGGTTGATGTCCATGGCTGCCACCATGATGCCCAATGGGATCATCCAGAAACCCAAAATGGGGAGAAATCCGAACACACCGCCGATCATCAACAGAATACCCACAACGATCCGCCATCCCCTAGGCACGGTTCGGCGAATTCGGTTTAGGGCAGGGCGCAGGCGCGACTTCAATGCGGCCCAACGCCCTGTGGATTGGGTGTTCACCCCTCCATCGCCTCAAGCTCATCAATGAAGCCAGAGATCATGGACAGGCCCTTATCCCAGAACCTGGGATCACTGGCATCAAGGCCAAACGGAGCAAGCAGTTCCTTGTGGTGCTTTGATCCACCGGCGCGCAGCATTTCGAAATACTTGTCTTCGAACCCTTCCGAGCCGCTGGCGTAAACGGAATAGAGCGCGTTCACCAAGCCGTCGCCAAACGCATACGCATAGACGTAGAAGGGCGAGTGGACGAAGTGTGGGATATAGGCCCAGAAAGTCTCATACCCATCCATGAATTCGAACGCGGGCCCAAGGCTTTCGGCCTGAACGCTCATCCACAATGCGTTGATGTCGTCTGGCGTCAGTTCGCCCTCCCGACGCGCCGCGTGCAGCTTGCATTCGAAATCGTAGAAAGCGATCTGGCGGACAACCGTGTTGATCATGTCTTCGACTTTGCCTGCCAACAGCACTTTGCGCTGTTCCGGGGTTTCAGCCTGATCCAGCATTTTGCGGAAAGTCAGCATTTCGCCGAACACAGATGCTGTTTCAGCCAGCGTTAGCGGCGTCGATGACAGCATCTCGCCCTGATCAGCGGCCAGAACCTGATGGACACCGTGGCCCAGTTCATGCGCCAGTGTCATCACGTCGCGAGGTTTGCCCAGGTAGTTGAGCATCACATAGGGGTGCACCTCGGTGACCGTTGGATGCGCAAATGCGCCCGGTGCCTTGCCCGGTTTTACAGCCGCGTCGATCCAGCCTTTCGAAAAGAACGGCGCTGCGATTTCGCCCATGCGCGGGTCGAACGCATTATAGGCGTCCATCACGGTTTTCTCGGCTTCGTCCCAGCCCACGATGCGGGTGTCTTCCATCGGAAGCGGCGCGTTGCGATCCCAGACCTGCATCACGTCCAGACCAAGCCACTTACGCTTCAGTTCGTAGTAGCGATGGCTGAGCTTTGGGTAGGCGGCAACGACGGCCTCGCGCAGGGCTTCGACCACCTCGGGTTCGACATCGTTAGACAAGTGACGACCGGTCTGCGCGGTTGGCATATTGCGCCAGCGGTCGACGATTTCCTTTTCCTTAGCCTGCGTGTTGTGGACACGGGCAAAGGTCTTGATGTTGTCCTGAAACACGCTGGCCAGCTCGCGAGAGGCGGCCTCACGTTTGGCGCGGTCCTGCTCGGTCAGCAGGTTCAGGGTGCCTTCGATATTCAGCTCTTCGCCATCCACTGTGAAAGTCAGGCCAGCGATGGTCTCGTCAAACAGGCGTTCCCATGCGTCGCCAACAACGCCGAGGTCGTGCAGGAATTTCTCAAGCTCATCCGAGAGCTGGTAGGGCTTCATCGCGCGGATGCGGCGGAAGACAGGCTCATAGCGTGCGAGGTCTGAATTTGCTTCGAAATTGGCCTTCAGAACGTCATCGTCGATGCGGTTGATCTCGAGCGTGAAGAACACCAGCGGAGTGGTGAAGATCGTGATCTTTTCCTGCATGTCCGACAGGAATTTGGCACGTTCGGCATCCGTGGTCAGCTGGTAATAGCGCAGACCAGCAAACGACATGATGCGGCCGGCGATGGAATTGATTTTCTCATTGCGCTGAACGCAGGTCAGCAGACCTTCGGCATCCAGATCGGCCAGTTTGCCCTCGTAATCTGCGGCAAACGATGCGCATTCCTGTTCCAGCCAATCCAGATCGCGTGACAGTTCGGGCGCGTCTTCCGATGTATAGAGATCTGTCAGGTCCCATTCCGGCAGGTTGCCAAGATTGTCGGCGCCCCCGGCGGCATTTGCGTCACGGACGGGAAAGGGAAGGTCGCGCATGGATCACCTCGAAAAATTGCTTTGGGCAACATCTAGGCACAGGACGCAAGGATCACAAGCGGCCTGTCGATTTGTGCTGACTTGTAGCCGGGTTAGCGTGCCGCCGCCCCCTCAGGCTGACTTTCAGACCGGCTGGAGAGGAAATGAGATGCCAACTCCTCAAAGACGGGGCCGCGCACCTCGGGAGCTTCCATCATGACTTCATGCTCGCCATTTGGAATTTCGATCAACCGGCCGAGAGGCCAGTTTGCCATGCGCGCACGGATCGCTTTTCGATCCACGATCTGTTCGTGACTGCCCAGATAGGTCAGGCAAGACATATTGGGGGCAGGCTGGGCCATCAGATAGGCGCATTCATCCAATGCCTCACGCAACCAGATGGTAGATGGAGCACCAAGGGCCAACTCAGGGTGCGCGGCCAGCTGATCCTGCATCATTTTGTACATCTCCGGATCGCGGGTCAGTACGTTTCCTTCGAAAGGCTGTGAAACGACATAGCTTTCCAAAGAAGTCGTCGGTGGAGTTCGTTCACCCAATCCAAAACGTGGCCCCCAATAGGCGGTCAGCCGACTGAGCGGCCTCATGATGGGGGTAAAAAAGATACCCCACATCGGGCCAGTAAAGGCACAAGCCGAGAAGCAATCGTTTTCGAGAATCGCGCGCATCCCGATGGCCCCACCCATCGAATGCCCGATGACGTACCATGGCTTTGGCAAATCCAGATTGCGTGCCAAACCCAATACAGCCTGAACGTCTTTCTGATAGTCGGGGAAATGTTCAACGTGGCCGATACGATTATCGTTCAAAAGTCGGTCAGCAAGACCCTGACCGCGCCAGTCTATCGATAGAAATGCAAATCCCCGACCAGTGAACTCACCAGCGGCGTTGCCATATTTCTCGACATATTCCGTACGGCCCGGGAACATCATCACCGTGCCTTGGACTTCACCCTGGGGCATCCAATGGCCCACACGGATGCGCTTTCCGTCCGATGTCGTCAGCCAATGGGCTTTGCCACCGGCAGGACCGCCGGCCACATCTTCAAAAAAGGGGGCCGGCGACAATTCCATCAGGCCAGCACCGAGGCGAGTTTCATGGCGATTCCCATGTCTCCGTCAACGCTCAGCTTGCCGGACATGAACGCGCCAGTCGGGTTCAGGTCACCGCTGAGGATTTGTTCGAATGTATCCGCGTCCGCGCTCAGGGTTACGTCTGCTTCTTCGTCGCTCACGCGGGCGCCGTTCGCATCCAGAACGATAGCGCCCAGATCCGCGATGGCGAATTTGGCAGATGCGTCGAAATCACCGCCTGCCAGTTTTTCGTTCAGCGCGGCTGCCGCCTTTTCAAGAATCTCGCTCATGGTCTTCCTCATTTTGTTTGTGCGCCGTGAATGGACATCCCCGGTCGCAACGCTACACTGAACATTGTTATGAGCATTGCAATCTCCAATCTCAAAGGTACCGTTGCGGCACTTGCCGTCATAGTCACGTTTTCCACCAGTTGTTTCGCGCAACAGGCGGATTCGCGGGACGAGACCGCGCTGTTGGAACAACTCTCACAAGCCACGCCCGAACAGGCTATCAGCATTGACCGGCAGTTACAGGCCCTATGGTCGCAATCCGGTTCCGCATCGGCGGATCTGTTACTGGAAAGAGGGCGTGAGGCGCTGAATGATGGGGATATTGACGCCGCGCTTGACCATCTGACCGCGCTTACCGACCACGCCCCTGAGTTTGCCGAAGGTTGGCATGTTAGGGCATCAGCATTCTTTGGTTTGGAGCGGTTCGGCATGGCCGTTGCTGATCTTGAGTACGCTCTGACGCTAAACCCCAATAATTATGAAGCTATCTATGGCCTCGGTTTGATTTTCGAAGTGATCGGCCAGCCTGAAGAGGCGTACGAAGCCTATTCGCGTGCATTGTCTATACATCCTCATCACGAAGAAGTAACCAATGCCGTGAATCGGCTGAAGCCTCAGATCGAAGGCAAAGCACTCTAAAGGTCCGGGGCAGGGGGCAAAGGTGAACGGGTCATCCCGAATCGTGGCCGTTCTCGGCCCGACAAACACAGGTAAAACCCATTACGCGATTGAGCGGATGCTGGGGCACCGAACAGGTGTGATCGGCCTGCCGCTGCGTCTTTTGGCGCGCGAGGTGTATGACAAGATTGTTGCCATCCGAGGGCCGTCTGTCGTCGCTTTGGTTACGGGCGAAGAGCGGATCGTTCCACCTCGCACCCAATATTGGGTGTGTACCGTCGAAGCGATGCCCGAGGGTATGGGCGCTGATTTTGTAGCTATCGACGAAATCCAGCTATGTACCGATCCTGAACGCGGCCATGTCTTTACTGACCGCCTGTTGCGTGCACGCGGCACAAACGAGACGCTGTTTTTGGGGTCTGACACGATGCGCGGCCCAATCGCAGCACTGGTGCCTGAGGCACAGTTTGTTCGCCGCGAACGCATGTCTCAGTTGGTTTATGCCGGTTCAAAAAAGATCAGCCGAATGCCACCGCGCAGCGCGATTGTCGGTTTCTCCGTGGAAAACGTATATGCCATCGCTGAATTGCTGCGTCGCCAAAAGGGCGGGGCGGCAGTCGTCATGGGGGCGCTTAGCCCGCGGACGCGGAACGCACAGGTTGATCTCTATCAGAATGGCGAGGTCGACTATCTTGTTGCCACCGATGCCATCGGGATGGGTCTTAACCTCGATGTGAATCATGTGGCGTTCTCGTCCCTAACCAAGTTCGACGGACGACGGATGCGTCCGCTTGCCCCGAATGAGTTGGCACAAATCGCCGGTCGGGCAGGGCGCGGCATGTCTGATGGTACCTTTGGCGTGACGGGCGAGGCACCTCCGTTGGATGAAGGTGTTGCACAGGCCATCATGGACAGCCGGTTCACGCCGATGAAAAAGCTGAACTGGCGGAATGCCGCTTTGCGATTTGGTTCGATCGATGCGTTGATCGACTCGCTTGAGATCAGTCCGAATGATGAACATTTGATCAAAGCGCGGCCCGCTGATGACCTGAATGCGCTTAAATCGCTGTCGCAGATAACCGAGGTCGCTGCGCGTGCCAGCGATGGCCCATCGATCCGTTTGCTGTGGGATGTGTGCCGAATCCCCGATTTTCGCGGCATCAGCCATGCCGAACACGCCGGTTTGCTCGAGGTGATCTATGGGCACCTGCACGAACGTGGCTCGATTCCCGATGATTTCATGGCGCGGCAAATCCGCCGAATCGACAGAACCGACGGAGATATCGATGCTTTGTCTAAAAGGTTGGCATATATTCGCACCTGGACATATGTTGCGCAACGAAATGGTTGGGTGCGTGACGAATCTCATTGGCGTGATGAAACGCGCACTGTAGAAGACAGGCTGTCAGACGCTCTTCACGAACGTTTGACTCAAAGATTTGTGGACCGGCGCACGTCCGTTTTGTTGCGCCGGCTCAAACAGAAGGAGGCCCTTTTGGCCGAAGTAAATGACAAGGGTGAAGTGACCGTCGAAGGTGAATTCGTCGGTCGTCTGGAAGGGTTCCGGTTTAGTCCGGACAAAAGCGCGCAAGGAACCGAGGCGAAAGCGCTCAAATCGGCGTCCCTGCAAGCACTCGCGCCGCAATTCCATCTGCGTGCCGATCGCTTCTACAATGCACCCGATACCGAAATTGATTTCACTGATCAGGGCGGCCTGATGTGGGGCGAATACGCAGTCGGGAAACTGGTTGCTGGTGCCGAACCGCTCAAGCCCGTGGTTGAAGTATTTGTGGATGAGGCTGCGGGCCCGGAAGTTGAACAGAAGGTTCAGCGGCGCCTGCAACATTTCATCGATCGCAAGATCGCCGCACTTTTTGAGCCGCTGTTGAACCTGTCGCGAGATGAGGAGCTGAGCGGTCTGGCCAAGGGATTTGCATTCCGAATGGTCGAGGCGCTGGGCGTGCTGCCGCGTGCAGGTGTCGCGCAAGAGGTCAAAGATCTGGATCAGGATGCCCGCGGTGCGCTGCGCAAGCATGGCATTCGGTTTGGACAATTCACGATCTTCATGCCGCTGCTGCTGAAACCCGCTCCGACACGCCTGCGTTTGGTGCTGTGGGCGCTGGCTGGCGGTTTGCAGGAGTTCCCCGAAGCACCGCCTCCGGGTCTGGTCACAGTGCCGGTCGCCAAAGGTGCGCCCGAGGGTTACGACACAATGTGCGGCTACCGCGATGCGGGAGAACGTTCGATCCGTATCGACATGCTGGAACGCCTGGCAGACATGCTGCGCGCCGAAGACAGCCGGGGTGGGTTCGAAGCCAAGCCCGACATGCTGTCCATCACTGGTATGACTTTGGAGCAGTTCGCTGACCTGATGCAGGGGCTTGGCTACAAGGCCGAACGGGGCGAGCGTGAGAAGGCCAGAGCGGTACCGGCTGAAGTGGCCGCGACAACCGAACCCGCTGCAGACGAAGCTGCGGAGCAACCCGCAGTCGCGGAAACACCGGCAGCTGAATCCGTGAGCGATGAAGTCGTTTCACCCGCTGAGGTACTAGCCGAGACTACCGAAAGCGTCGAAGCTCCAGCTGAGGCTCCCGCATCCGATGAGCCTGAGGTCGAAGTGTTCTACACCTTTACCTGGGGCCGTCAGCGTCAGGCCAACCGTGGTCCGCGCCGCGAACCGCGGCAGGGCAAAGGCAAACCGCGCGGCAAACCTCAGGAAGGGCGTGGTAAACCGCAGGGCAAGAAGGGTGGTAAGCCTCAAGGCGCCAAGACTTTCTCGTCGCGGCCTCCCAAAAAGGAAAAGGCTATCGACCCTGACAACCCCTTCGCCGCGGCGCTTATGGGTTTGAAAGAAGGAAACTAACCTACTATGGCCGAAGCACAGGCCAAGCTGCGAATTGACAAATGGTTGTGGCAGGCGCGGTTCTTCAAGACCCGCAGCCTGGCTGCCAAACAGGTTAGCAGCGGTCATGTGCGTGTAAACGGAAACCGGGTGCTGAAGCCAGCTCAGGCTGTGGCGCCCGGCGACGTTCTGACCTTTCCGCAAGGACGCATCGTCCGGGTCGTGCGCGTCGAAAAACTAGGGGAACGACGAGGTCCAGCGCCCGAAGCGCAAACGTTGTACTTCGATATGACGGAAAAGAAGGACACGCCGCCCAAGAATCCGGGGTTTGAGGGAAAAGGTCGTCCAACCAAGAAAGATCGGCGGGCACTTGATCTTTCTCGCACCCAGGAAGGCTGATCCTATCTTGAAGACAGGGTCATACTGGATTAGCTAAACGCCAAACCGCAAACTGGAAATAACCATGACTTATGTTGTCACCGAAAACTGCATCGCCTGCAAATACACCGACTGCGTCGAAGTTTGCCCGGTGGACTGTTTCTACGAAGGTGAAAACACACTGGTCATTCATCCCGATGAATGCATTGATTGCGGAGTATGCGAACCGGAATGCCCGGCAGATGCGATCCGTCCCGATACCGAGCCTGGGATGGAAACGTGGGTCGAGTTCAACCGCAAATTCGCTGAACAGTGGCCTGTCATCGTTACCAAAAAGGATCCTCTGCCAGAAGCTGAGGAACGTGATGGCGAAGAAGGTAAGATGGAGAAGTACTTCTCCGAAGCGCCGGGCGAGGGCGGCTGAGCGATTCGCCAGGTCAAATTGACCTAAATCTGGCACGATTGTGCTGTAACCCGTTGGAAACGTGGCGATTGTCTAAAAGTGCCGGTGCGTAACCTTTCGGGTGTCGCTTTTTTGTGATATACTTAACTCTTACATGATGACCGAGATGGGATGCGCTCCGTAAGTATGCTCGCTTTGGGGTTCTAAATTTTTGACAATATAGCCGCCTGACGGGGCCTGACCGGTCCCGCTTGTGGTTTTTTGTCGCCTCTGTCCCGCTCTTCAACCAAGGATACACGTGAATGACAAAGTCGAAAAAGCTTGAGTTCCGCCCGAACGACTATGTTGTCTACCCCGCACATGGCGTGGGTCAGATCATCTCGATCGAAGAACAAGAAGTTGCGGGATTCTCGCTTGAGCTATTCGTCATCTCTTTTGAGAAAGACAAGATGACGTTGCGCGTACCGACCAACAAGGTGACCGAATCCGGCCTTCGCTCGCTGAGCTCACCGGATGTGATCAGCCAGGCGATGAAAACGCTCAAGGGCAAGGCCAAGGTCAAACGCGCAATGTGGTCGCGTCGTGCTCAGGAATATGAGCAGAAGATCAACTCGGGCGATCTGATCTCGATTGCCGAAGTGGTCCGTGATCTGCACCGCACCGATGACCAGCGCGAACAGAGCTATTCCGAGCGCCAGTTGTACGAAGCCGCTCTGGAGCGTTTGACGCGTGAAGTGGCTGCCGTTTCCGGCGCCGACGAAATCTCTGCTGCCAAGCAGGTCGACGAAGTACTGATGTCGCGCGCTGCCGCCTGATATCGCTGCACTTTAGTTTGAGGCCGCTCCAGTTTTGGGGCGGCCTTTTTTGTACCGTGTCGCTTGGTCTGAAAACGGTTTTTCGTTATTTTCCAGAAAGGTGAAGCCGAAATCGGATCTTGGATGAAGCAAACGGTCAAATTCCTGTACATAGGTAAGGAACCGATCTCGATCCGGTTCCGATACCTTCTGATCCTGTTTGACGCAGCGACGATCGTATTCTTTGTTGCAACCGCGCATGTGCCGCACGGCCCTGGCTTGATCGCAGCAAGTTGGGCTGTAGGGCTGGTAATCCTCTTGGATTTTTCTGCAAGAATGTGGATCGCCAAAGACAGATGGAAACTGTTGCGGCAGATTTATACGCTTGCTGACATCGTGGTAATTGTTTCCCTGATCCTGGACCCGTTCCTTACTGGAAGCTTGGCGTTCCTCAGGATATTGCGTGCCCTGCGGCTGATCCATTCCTATCATCTGCTCAGAGATCTTCGGAGGGACAGCAGTTTTTTCAGAACTCACGAAGACGCTGTGATAGCTGCGATAAACCTGCTCGTTTTTGTATTTTCTACTTCAACAGCAGTGCTGGTGTTTTTCATTCCGGAAGATAGCAAGACGCCTTATATCGACGCCCTGTATTTTACGATGGCGACGCTGACGACAACAGGGTTCGGGGACATCACGCTGCCCAGCCCGGGGGGTAAACTGTTCTCGGTGTTCATCATGGTGGTCGGCGTTGCGCTATTCGTACGCCTCGCGCAGGCAATATTCATGCCTCAAAAGGTTCGTCACAAATGCCCCAGCTGCGGGCTTTACCGGCATGATCCGGATGCCGTGCATTGCAAACACTGTGGCGAGACCTTGCGTATTGAAACCGGCGGGGCGGCTTAGATCAGTGCTGCCAGGGCAAGCAGAAACGTGATTTCACTAACCTGCTGGGATGCGCCGAGAATATCGCCAGTCTGACCGCCAATCTTAACCTTAGCGATGACTGCCAGAATACCGGCTGCCAAGAACGCGCATAGGGCAGGCAACAATGCGAGTGTTCCAATTAGCAACAATGCCAGAATTACGGCTATCCCCAACCCAGAAACAACGGCAAGGGATGAGGGCGCGCCCACGCTGTGACTCAGTCCCGATTTCCGGGCGTTTGGCAATGCGCTCATCAGCAGGGGCATCGAGGCGCGGGAAACAACGCAAGCTGCCAGTATGCCGGTCAAAGCGCCATTACTCAGCAAAACCATGACCGCTGATATACGCAGCAATTGCGCGATACCCAACGCCAGCACGCCATACGTACCAATATGGCTGTCTTTCATGATCTCAAGACGGCGTTCGGCGGCGAAACCGCCCCATAACCCGTCGAAGGTATCCGCCAGCCCGTCTTCATGCATGGCCCCGGTCGTGGCAACCAGTACTGCGACCAATAAGGTCGCGCATGCCAGAACAGGTAGGTTCAAGGCCATCGCCAACCAGCCGATGGCGCAGGCAATCAAACCAACGAACAGGCCGCTTAGGGGAAAGGCCCATGCCGCTTGTGCCTGACGGGTAAAAACCTGCTCAGGCAAACGTGGCAGCGGCAAGCGCGTCAGCAGAACCAGCGCCAGCGGAATATCCCACGCGGAAAACGGGGTGGTGTCGTTTTTGTGCACTCCCAGGCCTTTCAGGGTCTTGTCGGTTTGCTTGCTTCGGTTAAACACGCAGGACCACTCTGATGCAACGAGGCTTTGAATGCTGCCCGAACTGAATGATCTGAATACGTTCCGGGAAGCCCTGAAAGGGGCGCCTGGACCTTACGAGTCCGCCCTGCAGGGCGCAATAGACCGTAATGGTCAATTGACCAAGCCGCCCGGAGCATTGGGCAGGCTTGAGGATCTGGCGATCTGGTATGCAGGCTGGCGTGGGGATGCCCGGCCGCAGATCTCGTCGCCACAAGTCATCGTGTTTGCAGGAAACCACGGAGTGACGGCGCAAGGGGTGTCTGCGTTTCCGTCAGAAGTGACAGTGCAGATGGTCATGAACTTCCAGCACGGTGGTGCGGCGATCAATCAACTTGCGAAAGCCGCAGGTGCCAAGATGGATGTGCATGCGCTTGAACTGGATCGCCCGACTGCTGATTTCACCAAAGAAGCGGCGATGAGCGAGCAGGAGTTGCTCGAAGCGCTGCGAACCGGCTGGAACGCCGTGGATGCCGGGGCGGATCTTCTGGTCGTTGGTGAAATGGGCATCGGCAATACCACCCCCGCAGCGGCAATCGCGTGTGCGTTGTTCGGCGGTGATGCTGCTGATTGGACCGGGCGTGGTACTGGTGTCGATGATGCAGGTCTTGCCAATAAGACGCGTGTTGTGGCCGAAGGTGTGGCGCTGCATGGCAGCTCTGATGGGCTGGAAGTTCTTCGCTGTCTTGGCGGGCGCGAGATTGCAGCCATGGCAGGAGCAATTGCTGCGGCACGCGTGTTGCGTATCCCTGTTGTTCTTGATGGCTTCATATGTTCTGCGGCTGCGGCGTGTTTGGCGCAGGTTTCAGACAACGCTCTGAATCACACTGTAGCAGGTCATCAGAGCGCCGAGGGCGCCCATGGTGCAGTATTGGCCAAACTAGGTAAGGAACCCCTTCTGAGCCTTGGTTTGCGTCTGGGCGAAGGATCGGGTGGAGCCTTGGCCATCAACATCGTCAAAAGCGCGGTCGCCTGCCATTCAGGCATGGCAACGTTTGCTGAAGCAGGTGTTTCAGACGGATAAACGCCAGTTCTGATCCAAGGAACGCCTTGGGTCAGGCAGACTTTTTGGCGTGTTCTTCGGCCAGCTCCAGCAACGCGGTTTCCAGATCCTTTTCAAGTTTCTGGGCGCGCTCAATGTACTTCTTGTTCTCAGCCGTAGGCATTCCGGGAATCCATAGTTCCGCCAGATCACGGATCGATTTCCGGTCATGATGGTAGAAGGTCTGCTCGGCCTGAGCGGCTTCGTATTCACTGAGACCAATATTCTCGAGAACATAGCGCCCCGCACGCAATGAGCTGTCAAACATCTCGCGAACAATGTCATTCGCGCCGGCCTGATACAGTTCATAGACGTGGTTACGATCATGTGCCCGCGCTACGATATGCAGATCGGGTCGTTGGCGCCGCGCATAGCCGACAAGGCGGGTGACCTGCTTGCGATCATCCATCGCTGCAACCAGTACCGCAGCCTTTTCAATGCCTGCTGCGCGCAATAGTTCTGGGCGGGTGGGATCGCCCAGAAACCCTTTGACCCCAAAACGCCGCATCAACTGGATCGTCTCGATGTTGTGGTCGAGAACAACGGTTTTGAAGCCACTCGCCTGTACCAGCCGGTTTACGATCTGACCGAAACGACCAATACCTGCGATGATCACGGGTCCCTTTTCGTCGATAGTGTCTGCCTCGACCTTAGGGCTGCTGTCTCCGATATAACGAGAAACCATATCGTAGATGATGAACAGCAGAGGCGTGATCAGCATTGTCAGTGCGATGATCATCAGCAGCTTTTGTGACAGTCCGGGCGGAATGACATTCTGTTGTGTCGAGAAGGCGAGCAGCACAAATCCAAATTCACCAGCCTGCGCAAGCCCAAGCGTAAAGAGCCAATGATCCCGCCCTCGCAGCTTGAACGCACGGCCAACGATGAACAGGATGATGCCCTTGGCCAGAATGACCAACAAGGCCAAACCGATCAGGTCGAACGGGTCGGCAAAGAAGTAACCGACGTCGATACCGGCCCCGACGGTAATGAAAAATAACCCGAGCAGCAGGCCTTTGAACGGCTCAAGGTCACTCTCCATTTCGTGCCGGAATTCAGAGCTCGCCAGAACGACACCCGCCAAGAAAGCGCCCAAAGCCGGTGAGAGCCCCACCAGGGTCATCAGGAACGAGATGCCGACCACGATTACCAGAGCGAGTGCGGTATACATTTCGCGCAGGTGGGTGGCGTGGATGAAACGAAAAAGGGGGCGGGTCAGATAGATGCCAGCAAGCACAACAAAAGCGACGGCACCGATCGTGACCAAAGTAACGGCCCACCCGGGCAGGCCTTCGACCAGCGAAAGGGCGTGATGTGCGTCTGCGCCATGCGCCGCATCGCCACCGCGGTCGATCGAGCCATCATCCTCGATATGAATGCTGGCAGGCAGCGCCAGCAATGGCAGAAATGCAAGGATCGGAATGACCGCAATGTCCTGTGTCAGCAGCACTGAAAAGGTTGCTCGACCGCCGTTTGTTTGCATCAGACCCTTTTCTGAAAGGGTTTGAAGAACGATTGCAGTTGATGAGAGTGAGAGAGTTAAGCCTACCGCCAACGCAACAGACCAGGGTTGTCCGGTATAGATCGCAACGGCTGCGATCACGATGGTAGACATAGCCACCTGCAGCCCGCCCAAGCCCAACAACTTGTCACGCATGTCCCATAAGGCGCGCGGTTCAAGCTCCAGACCAATCAGGAACAGCATCATGACGACGCCGAATTCAGCAACATGCTGCAGGCTTTCGGTTTCTGCGCCTACCAAGCCAAGAATAGGTCCAATCGCGATACCCGCCGCCAGATACCCCAGCACGGACCCCAATCCCAAGCGCGCCGACAAAGGTACGGCTATGACTGCCGCTGCCAGGTAAATCGTGGCTTGGTAGAGGAATTCTTCCATAGTGGTTCTTTCTTGATTTTCAGGTCGGCAACGGGGCGTCGCGCTTGAGTTGGTCCATGACGATCTGGCTTTGCACACGCGCCACTGCAGGATGCGGTAGGATCACCTCATGAAGCAAGCGGTTGAGGGCGGAAAGGTCGTCGCAGTAGACGTGCAGCAGATAATCTGCCTCACCTGTCATCGTCCAGGCGCTCGTAATCTCGCTGCGGCTGTCGACCATGCGGGCAAAGCTTGCGGATTGGTCAGGGCCATGCGTGCCGAGGTGTACCTGAATGAAGCCCTGAACCTGCAAGCCCAGCTTGAGTGGGTCCAGACGGGCGGCATATCCAGTGATGTAACCATCGGCCTCAAGCCTTTGTCTTCGGCGGCCCGCCTGACTGGGCGAGAGATTCAGTAATTCGCCCAATTGATGTGCCGTCAGGTGAGCGTCTTTTTGAAGTGCTGACAGCAGACGTGTATCGGTGGCATCCAGCATATGCGGAGAATTCCCGGTTTTCGATCAAAGCGTGCGGCAATCGCGCGCGCAAACATAGTTTACACGAAAACAATGCGCAGAAACAGCACCAGTTAAAGCGTATTTTTGAATCAGCAAAGAAATTCCTGTTTTGGAGGAGACGCGCCATGGGTCCTTTCCCGCATAACGCCCCGAAATCAACGATCAGTGAAGAAAACCCAGCCGGCACCGATGGCTTTGAATTTGTCGAGTTCGCGCACCCGGAACCGCAGGAACTGCGTGACCTGTTTGCAAAGATGGGATTCGAACTGGTTGCGCATCACAAGGATAAGCCAGCCGTTGAGCTTTGGCAGCAGGGTGATGTGACTTACATCCTGAATGCCGACCCCGAGAGCTTTGCCGCAAAGTTCGTCGCAGAGCATGGTCCTTGCGCCCCGGCGATGGGCTGGCGAGTTGTCGACGCCCAAAAGGCTTATGAGCACGCAATTTCAAAAGGGGCGGAACCATATGATGGCGCGGATAAGACCATCCATGTTCCAGCGATCAAAGGTATCGGTGGTTCGCTGATCTACTTCATCGATCAGTATTATGAAACGTCACCCTACAATCAGGAATTCGAGTGGCTCAAGCAATCCAAGCCACGCGGGGACGGTTTCTACTATCTCGATCACCTGACCCATAACGTCTACAAAGGAAACATGGACAAGTGGTTCCGTTTCTATGGCGATCTGTTCAACTTCCGCGAAATCCGGTTCTTTGACATTCAGGGCAAATTCACGGGTCTATACAGCCGTGCCTTGACCTCGCCGTGTGGTCGTATCCGAATTCCAATTAATGAGGATCGGGGTGAAACCGGGCAAATCGTGTCGTATCTCAAAAAGTACAACGGCGAGGGCATTCAGCATATCGCGGTTGGTAGCGACGATATCTATGAATCCACCGATGCGATTGCGGAGAAGGGTCTGAAGTTCATGCCCGGTCCGAACGAAGCCTACTATGACATGTCGTTCGACCGGGTTTCGGGTCATGACGAACCCAAAGACCGCATGATGAAGCACGGTATCCTGATCGATGGCGAAGGTGTCGTTGATGGAGGCGAGACCAAGATTCTGCTCCAGATCTTTTCGAAGACCGTGATTGGTCCGATCTTCTTTGAATTCATCCAGCGCAAGGGCGATGACGGTTTCGGTGAAGGTAACTTCAAAGCCCTTTTCGAATCCATCGAGCGCGAGCAGATTGAATCGGGTGAAATCTCGGCTGCTTAACAGCCTGCCTTCAAATCAAACTCCGGCGCGTCCAACACCAGCCAGGTCCAAGTGACCCCGGCGCGCCGGTTTGCCGACTGGATAGATTCAGTCTCAGACCGATGGCGTACGTCAAAGCCGCTTTGCACCGCTACTTCCGTGATCAGATCCGCCGATACTGAGAACCCGGGACGAGATGCAGGGCAGGGACCATGTCGAAGAGACAGGATCATGCGTCCGGATGGTTTCAGTAGGCTTGCGAGCGTTTCGATGGCAACTGCTTGATCGGTAGGTACCAAATGATGAAGTACCCCGATGGCAAGTACGGTATCGAAGTACCCTTTGCTGAAACCTATGCCACTAAGCGTCGGCAGTCGGCCATCGTGCCATAACACGTTCTTGCTCGGATAGCCGTTTTGCCCATGATCCCGGAATGTCTTGGCAGGTTCTACCGCTGCCACCTGACATCCGCGCGAAGCCAGCCATACGGCGTTTGTGCCGATACCCGCGCCGACATCAAGCACTTTGCCTGTGTCAGGTAGAAACTCAGCGACTGGTGCCAGAACATCTTCGGGACATAGCTGCCCATAAGCCTCAATCAGGTAAGGCGCTTCGACCTCGTAACCATGGATGATCTGATCCGCGAAATCAGCCACGGGGCATTTTCAACGTCACATTACGCCCGCGTTTCTGGTAGCGCAGTTCGCTGTCACCGATGGCGATTACTTTGCCACCATCGACCCGGTCCCCAACTTTCAGCTTTTTGTAGCGCCCACTGGGAAGCCGGACCAATGCGCGTCGATTTGCAGGTGTGCCATACACCCCGATCAGGTTGAGTTTTCGCAGGTTAAGCGCGTTATCCAACGTCGCCTGTCGGGCAACCGAGGCTGTTGTCGGAATTTTGGGTGCAACGGATTTCGGTTGAAATGTTCCAGCTTCTTCACTCGATTGTGCAACAGCAGCCGTCGAACCCAACGGGGCTGTACCTATGTTTGCTTTCCAAGAGGCAATCACTGCGATTGAGGCTGGTCGGATCTTAGGTCGAGGGACTCTTACAACGGCCAAGGCTGTTGGGGTATGGTCAACCTTTGGCGTATCTTGCAGTGATTTGGGGCGTAACTTGGGGCGTAGCACGGCCAGTTCTTCGAGAGACCGCCCACCAAGTTGCTGCCGCTCAAATTGCTCAATCAAATCACCAGGGCGGGCCCGGGGACGTGTGTCTGCCAAAACGTCGACTTCTTCGATCACGTCAGGATCGGTCTCGAAACGCACCGGTACTTCTGGCGGGACTTTGGAAGGGCGACCAAGATACACAACGATGCCATCCGGGTTCAGCGTGCCCTCGGCCGTAGGTATCACCAAGCCCCGATCGTCAAATTCGAAACGGGTACCTGCGACGCTAGATTGCCCGGCTTGCTCGAACGGAAGATCGGTATCAAAGCTTTCAACCGGAGGCAGGGCGACAGCGTCCTGGGACAGGTCCGAACGATCAATCGAGGCAAGGTAAAGCTCTTCGGGTTGCTCCAGCGATGGCGCAGCTGGTGCTTGCGGAGATGTAGGAGCCAACCCGGTGACTTCATAAAAGACCTCTTCACTCTCGGGATCCCGAGCGACCTGTTCGACCGGTTGAGGTTCGATATTCAAGGCTTCCAGAATCGCAGTGTCAGTCGCGGTCAGTTCCAGCTCTTCATCGGGTGCGACGTTTTCTGGCTCTGTTTCCGTCGGCAGAGCGATTTGCGTTTCAGGTTCGGGGACGGGGGGTGAAGTGATTTCTTGGGGCTCGGTGGTTGTGACGACCGTTTCCTGAGGCGTCTCTTCCTGCGATAAATCCGAAATCGCTACTGTTTCGTCGCCTTCGGAGCCTGTCAAAGTCCATGCGCCTACGGCCACACCAACTGCGACGACAGCAGCGGCCAAAGGGATCAGGTGCTTTGGACGTTTGGTTGATGTCCCGGCAGATGCAGGAACATCAGAAGTAATCTCTGGCGATCGAAACACGTCTGGGTCGGCAGTTCCTACGATTGGGTGAGCAGTTGGGGCAGCCGGATCTTCTGAATCAGTGCTTTCGACTTCCAACACAGGCGATGCTTTTGTGGTTTCGGTCGGTTCGGACGGAATGACCGGCACGGTTTCAGTTGGTTCGGGTGAGGTTTCCGACTCGATTGATTCCGCGCTTGCCTCCGTCAGCCTTGCAGCATCAGAAAGCAGATACTCTGATATGGAATCCTCTTTCGATTCCAGGTCGTTGGCGGTGAAGGTTGTTGGGATAAATCCATGACCCATCGCGAAGGAACGGGCTTCTTCGATTGTTTCCTTGGCCACCGTCGCAATCCGGACCGAGTCTCCCTGCTGCTGTGTCGCAAACTCCAATTCAGCCAGCGAATATGGTGTTTCGGACGTCAGGGTTTTTGCCACCTTCTGATCCAGATCTTCAGGGCCTAAGCCCTCAGCATCCAAGGTGAGATACTTTACCTGATCTGAAGGAATGACCACTTTGCAGCTCAGGTCATTTTCCAGTGCGAATCCCTGTTCGCGCAGCGCCTGCATGCGGTCATTCAGATCAGGTGCATCAACCGGAACAGTTCCCACACAAAACCATTCGCCATCCGAGTGATGGTGTAAGGTAATCCCGGTATCATCAAAAGACAGCGCGAAGGCGGGTTTCATAATCTGGCAGAACCATATTTGTCAGAATTCGCGCAAACGCGCTTGCGTCTGCCCTCTGAGATTAAAGCAGGAACCCGCCGAGGGAAAGGAAAAGGCAAAATCTCCCCTTGTCCGGCAAAGGCTTGCCAACCCATGTATAGGATAAGGCAAAAGGAGGGATCACCTTGAAGACACTTGCTTTTCTGGCCGCGATGATGGCGGCGACCTCGGTTGGGATGGCGCATGCGGAAGAACGTCGCATCACCGTTAGCGGAACGGGAACTGCGTTGGCGGAACCAGATATGGCGACCATCACCCTGGGCGTGACGAATGAAAATGCGCAGGCATCTGATGCAATGAAGGCGACGTCTGACGCAGTCGCTCAGATTTTGGCACGGCTGAATGACATGGGGATCGAGGCGCGCGATGTGCAAACCCGTGATCTGTCATTGTCGCCGGTTTGGGCAGGGCGTCACAATCCAGACGGTGAGGCCCCGAAAATCTCTGGGTTTGTCGCGTCCAATCGCGTTTTTGTCCGGGTGCGGGATCTGAGCAACCTGGGTGAGATCATGGATGCCGTGATTCGGGACGGTGCCAACGATTTTGGCGGCCTCAGCTTTGATGTGCAGGAGCCGAAACCGTTGGAGGCCAAAGCGCGTGCCGAGGCGGTGGCCGATGCAACCGCCAAGGCAGAACAGCTTGCGCAAGCAGCCGGGATCACATTGGGGTCTGTTGTTTCGATCACAGATCAGGGCGGCGGTGCGCGCCCAATGATGCAGATGCGCGAAATGAGCTTTGCCGATGCCGGATCAGTTCCGGTGGCGGGCGGCGAAGTTGGGGTTTCGGTCAATATCTCGATGGTCTTCGAGATATCCGAATAAACTTACGTCTATGTGCGGGCCATCAATGACTGACGTTGTTGGCCCGACGCATCAAAGTTGTCGGGCTCAAGCCATGTTTCGAACGCATCCCGGACACGTGGCCATTCACTATCGATGATCGAATACCAGGCAGTATCTCTGTTGCGACCTTTATAGTGTGTCGCCTGACGGAATGTGCCCTCGAAGGTAAAGCCCAAACGCTCTGCCGCGTTGCGAGACGGGGCATTCAACGCATCACACTTCCACTCGTACCGACGATAGCCCAGTTCATCAAAAACCCGGCGCATCATCAGATACATGGTTTCGGTCGACATAGGAGTGCGTTGGAGGAGGGGTGAGAAATGGATGTGGCCAACTTCGATCGAGCCAGCTGCCGGTGCAATTCTGAGAAACGACGCAAGACCAACAGGCGTCTCGTCTCGATCCAGTACCGTATGAAACATCGGGTCAGCATCGGCACAGTTGGCTCGGACCCAGTCTTCAAACTCAAGTTCAGTACCGAATGGCCCATAAGGCAGGTAGGTCCAATTGTGACCGTCAGCGTCTTGCGCAAACGCCCGGTAAAGTCCGGGCGAATGCCGATTTATGTCCAGTGGCACAACAGTGCAGAACCGGCCTTCCATCGGTGTATATGGTGGCGTCGGGCGCGGGAAATCTCCCGATACCGGCAACCCGATAGGTTGACCCAGTTCGTTGGTGTCGTGCTTTGCCATCGTATCAGGCGCTGGCTTTGGATAGGGCCTGATCCAGATCGGCGATCAGGTCATCTGCATCTTCGATGCCAATCGATACGCGAACCACATTCGGGCCTGCGCCTGCAGCTTCTTGCTGTTCCGGTGACAACTGGCGGTGCGTCGTTGATGCAGAGTGAATGATCAGCGACCGGGCATCACCCAAATTGGCCACATGGCTGAAGATTTCGAGCGCGTTCACCAGTTTGACGCAAGAGTCGTAACCACCTTTGACGGCGAAGGTGAACAAAGCGCCCGCGCCTTTGGGGTAATTCTTTTTGACCCGATCATGATAGGGCGAGGATGGCAGGCCCGCATAGGTTACATAATCGACACGATCATCTGCTTCGAGCCAGGCCGCGATTTTCTGAGCATTCTCTACGTGACGCTCCATCCGCAGGCTTAGAGTTTCGATGCCCATCAATGTATAATGGGCCGCTTGCGGGTTCATGGTCATCCCAAGATCGCGCAATCCGATCGCGATACCATGGAAGGTGAATGCAAGCGGGCCAAAGGTCTCGTGAAACTTGAGGCCGTGATAGGCCGTTTCAGGCTCGCTGAGGGATGGGAACTTGTCGTTGGCCGACCAGTCGAACTTGCCCGAATCCACGATGCAGCCGCCGGTAACGGTGCCATTGCCGGTCAGGTATTTTGTGGTCGAATGCACTACCAATGTCGCGCCGTGTTCGATCGGGCGGCACAGATATGGTGTGGCCGAGGTGTTGTCGACGATCAGCGGAATTCCGGCATCGTCGGCCACATCTGCCAGTGAACGAATGTCGGTGACATACCCGCCCGGGTTGGCGATGGATTCGCAGAACACCGCACGCGTGTTTTCGTCAATTGCGGCTTTCACGGCATCCAGATCGTCCGTGTCCACGAACTTGGCTTCCCATCCGAACCGTTTGATGGTCTGGCTGAACTGCGTGACCGTGCCCCCGTATAGACGGGTCGAGGCGACCACATTGCATCCCGGACCCATCAGCGGGAACAGGGCCATGATTTGCGCAGCATGACCTGAGGAACAACAGACCGCACCAACGCCCCCTTCAAGTGTCGCCACACGTTCCTGCAATACTGCGACGGTCGGGTTGGTCAGGCGGGAATAGATGTATCCAACTTCCTGCAGGTTGAACAACGCGGCTGCGTGTTCGGCATCACGGAAGACATACGCTGTCGTCTGATAGATGGGTGTCTGCCGCGCTCCGGTCGCCGGATCAGGGCGGGCACCGGCGTGGATTTGCAGGGTATCAAAGCCGTAAGTGGGGCCATCAGACATATTTTAATCTCCCGTTGGATTCTTCGCGTTGCTGAATCTCTAGGGCATTGCTGGTCCGCGCACAACGATCCCGTCAGCGCAGCCAAAGCCCCTTGGCCTTGATCGCCTTTCGGATGACCTGCTCTCGCTGAGGCAGATTGTTGCGATCGAACATGTCTCTGATCTTTGAACCCTTGCCCTGTATCACCAGCCGCTTCATCGGGTCATAGTTCTTGAGAACCTTCTTGATCTTGTTCGGTGCGGCGACGGTTTCCAGTACATCAATTACGTGATCGCTTTCGCGAGCATAGAGCAAAGGGAATAGCCGATAGTGGCAACTCACAGATCCATCGAGAAGACCGGGGGGCAGGGCGTCTCGCCCGCCGCCAAAGGAATGGATGACCATAGGCAATGCAGCCTGATCCAGCCATGGGTCTAGGTTCTGTCCGGTCAATTCGGGAATGTTCTCATCGCGAATGGCGCGGGCATATTCCAGAAAGCGCTCTCCGAACAAGCGCGGGCATTTATAGAAGAAATAGCCTGCGTTGAAATACAGATAGCGCCGCCAGTAGTCCTCGGGCTGATCGGTATCCAACGAGCTTTCCAGATCCAGCCCGAACCTGCGATACAACGCGCTCCAGATGCCCTCATAGCTTGGCCCATACAGGGTCGGCTTGGGCCAGCTCCCCTCGACCTTCAGAGACGCACCAGGGCGATCAAAGTCAAAGGGTACGTCGGCCAATTCACCCGTGATCAACGTGTCGGTGTCGAAAAACACAAATGGCTCGCCTTCGGGAAGCGCGCTGAGAGCTTCGATCTTGTTTCCGTATGGATAGCTTTCCCCGAATACCTGCGATTCAAATGGCAGTATCTCGGCATCCAGTTGTTTCAGCGCTTTGAGGACATCGGGATTCTGGATGCTTGGATCGTGATGCCAGCGCGGCCCGAGTTGTGGAACGGCGACAAACAGCCGGCCTTGGAAGTTCGGCGAAGAATAACGCAATGAGGCCGCAAACAGGACTGCCTCATATTGCAGTCGGTTGTTTTGCCCGACGATAATAATGTTAAACTTCGGGGGTTGCGCCTGCATTCACGTGCTTTCCGATTGGGTGCTTGTTGTTGCACTTAACTGCTCAAACGGGACTACAGCAACCTGCTCGGGGCGTCAAAACCCGTATTTCGAAACGGATTGATAATCGTAAATTTTGGGACATGTATTAACCAAGCCAATGATCAGGAGGTCGACCATGCGGGTCAACGCGGATTTCAGCAAACGAGTGGCAGTTCATTTCGACGACAATGAGTGGGTCGCTTCACCGGCTGCAGGCGTCGAACGAAAGATGCTGGATCGTATAGGGGATGAAGTGGCGCGCGCGACTACGATCGTAAGGTTTGCACCCGGCAGTGCCTTTGCGGCGCACACCCACGATGGGGGAGAAGAGTTTCTTGTCCTCGATGGTGTTTTTCAGGACGAAACCGGAGATTTCCCCGTCGGCAGCTATGTCCGCAATCCCCCCACCACCTCTCATACCCCGTCTGCAAGTGAAGGGGCGACAATTCTG
>NZ_SMMF01000935.1:49508-72557 GCF_009711355.1 Roseibium sp. RKSG952
AAGGATGACCGCGAGGACGTACAGGTGCAGAACTGGTCCGCAGGCGAGACTATAGATTTGGATGCCACCAAAGGTTTGGAGGTGTTCGTAGTCGAGGGCAGTTTTGCTGAAGGTGGCGAAGAGTTTTCCGGATGGGATTGGCTGCGATTGCCGCCCGGGACGCAATCAAAAGCAGTAGCCGGAGTGGCAGGTGCGCGCGTGTGGGTCAAATCCGGGCACCTGAATGGCATGGTTTAGATCTCTTACTGCATCATAAACAGGCAGAATAGCCAGAAAACCGGGTCGAACAGCCCGGTTTTTTCATTTTTTGACCATTTGGCAAATTTTACCAATTGATAAAAAATTTGTTTGTGGCAAGCTGGGGGCATAACAAACATATCTACAGGGAGTAGAGTGATGGCACAGGGCCAGATGGCACCCGGTATCGTATCCGGGCGGCTTTCCAGCGATGAGCTGACCTCGAATTTTGCCGATCTGCATCCGCCTCTCGCGCCGCATGAAGCGGCCGTCGCGGCAGATCGCTGCTATTTCTGCTATGACGCACCATGCGTGACAGCCTGTCCGACGGACATCGATATCCCGCTGTTCATTCGTCAGATTCAGGCTGGGCAGCCGCAGGCGGCAGGTCGCACAATTCTCGAACAGAATATTCTGGGCGGCATGTGTGCCCGGGTTTGCCCGACGGAAACACTGTGCGAAGAAGCCTGTGTTCGCGAAGCTGCCGAAGGCAAACCGGTCGAAATCGGGCGACTACAGCGATTTGCCACCGATGATGTAATGGCGTCAGGTGAACATCCGTTCGAGCGTGCTGCACCGACTGGCAAGACGGTTGCTGTAGTCGGGGCAGGGCCAGCCGGTCTGGCTTGTGCACACAGGCTGGCGATGTTTGGACATGATGTGGTCATTCACGAATCCAAGCCCAAGCCGGGCGGGCTCAACGAATATGGCATTGCAGCATATAAATCGACGAACGATTTCGCTCAGGCCGAGGTGGACTGGTTGCTTAAAATCGGTGGTATCGCGATCGAAACCGGATCAGTTCTGGGTGAGACCATTTCGCTGGACGGGCTGCTTGAAAACTATGATGCGGTATTCCTGTCTATTGGTCTTGCGGGTGTGAATGCACTTCGAGCGCAGGGGGCTGAAAAGGATGGCGTGCGTCACGCGGTCGAGTTCATTTCGGATGTACGACAAGCCGGTGATCTGGCGCATCTGCCTGTCGGGCGGAATGTTGTTGTCATTGGCGGCGGCATGACTGCGGTGGATGCCGCGGTGAAATCCAAGCTTCTGGGCGCTGAACATGTGACCATTGCCTATCGCCGAGACCGCGATGCCATGGGGGCCAGCCGCTATGAACAGGACCTGGCCGCTTCGCACGGGGTTCGGATCATGTGCAACGTGCAGCCCGTGGCTGTTCATGGAAATGGTGCAGCGGCCGAGATCGAACTGGAGTATACTGCAAGCCATGATGGCAACCTGACCGGAACTGGTGAGACTGTTCGCGTACCAGCTGATCAGGTTCTGAAAGCGATTGGACAAACGCTGGAGGGCGCACCCGAAGGGCTGACGCTTGATGGCAGCAAGATCGCTGTCAGCGAAACCGGTCGTACGTCGCTGGAGGGTGTATGGGCCGGCGGTGATTGTGCAGCTGGCGGAGATGATCTGACCGTGACGGCAGTGGCCGAGGGTCGGGACGCCGCGATGGATATACATGCCAGCCTGTCGGCGTAGTGGCCGTCCGCTGAGTATGCTCACAATTTTTCAAGATGCAAAACTGCATCAGGGAGGCCGGATAAATGGCTGATTTGACAACAAACTTTCTGGGAATCTCAAGCCCGAACCCGTACTGGCTGGCATCTGCGCCACCGACGGATAAGGAATACAACGTGCGCCGTGCATTCGAGGCTGGATGGGGCGGCGTGGTCTGGAAAACACTGGGGTCCGAGGGGCCTCCGGTCGTGAATGTGAACGGACCCCGCTATGGCGCGATCTATGGTGCAGACAGGCGATTGCTCGGGTTGAACAACATCGAATTGATCACCGACAGACCTCTGGAAGTAAACCTCGAAGAAATGGCGCGGGTCAAAGCGGATTACCCCGACCGTGCACTGATCGCTTCGATTATGGTGCCTTGCGAAGAGGAAGCCTGGAAAGCGATCCTGCCGCGTGTCGAAGAGACGGGCGCGGATGGTATTGAGCTCAATTTTGGATGTCCGCACGGGATGAGCGAGCGCGGCATGGGCTCGGCTGTCGGGCAGGTGCCCGAGTACATCGAAATGGTCACACGTTGGTGCAAAAAATACTATGATCGCCCAGTGATCGTGAAGCTGACGCCGAATATCACCGATGTTCGTAAACCTGCTGCTGCCGCGAGAAATGGCGGTGCGGATGCGGTGTCGCTGATCAACACGATCAACTCGATCACCAGCGTCAATCTGGACACCTTCAGCCCTGAGCCGTCGATCGATGGCAAAGGTAGCCATGGCGGATATTGCGGTCCGGCTGTGAAGCCCATCGCACTTTCTATGGTTTCCGAGATTGCACGGGCCGAAGCGACGCATGGTCTGCCGATTTCCGGCATCGGCGGTGTCACCACATGGCGTGATGCGGCAGAGTTCATGTCTTTGGGCTGCGGAACCGTTCAGGTCTGCACAGCTGCAATGACTTACGGCTTCAAGATCATTGATGAACTGACAGCTGGCCTGTCCGAATGGATGGATGAGAAAGGCTATAGCAATGTATCCGAAGTCGTTGGACGTGCAGTGCCCAACGTTACGGATTGGCAGTATCTGAACCTCAATTACGTGGCCAAGGCCAAGATCGATCAGGATCAGTGCATCAAATGTGGTCGCTGCTATGCAGCTTGTGAAGACACCAGCCACCAGGCGATTTCAATGTCTGCAGACCGCGTGTTCGAGGTGAAGGACGAGGAATGCGTCGCTTGTAACCTCTGCGTCGATGTCTGTCCGGTCGAAGGCTGTATTTCGATGGTGCCGATGGATGCTGGTGAGGTCGACCCCCGTACCGGCAATGTTGTGCAGCCGGACTATGCGAACTGGACCACGCACCCGAATAATCCGATGGCGAAAGCCGCAGAATAATCGGTGGCTTTGACAGGTCATGATTGGAGTTGGATGAGGGCCGCGTTGCGGCCCTTTTTCATGGTGTAAGCAGTTTCCGATAAAGCGTATCGATAAAGGGTTCTGCACCTTCGAACGGGTCTTCATCCCCGAGAATAGCACGCACCTGAACATCAAAATCCGCATAGTGCTGCGTCAACGCCCAGATCGAAAAAATCAGGTGATGAGGGTGGACACGTGCGATTTTGCCCTGATCCATCCAATGCGTGAGAATTCGCGTTTTTTCATCGACAAGCGATTTTAGGTCGTTTGACAGCGCGTCATGTATGCGGGGCGCACCCTGCACCAGTTCGTTGGCAAACAGACGACTTTCGCGGGGCAGTTCCCGGCTCATCTGTAGCTTGCGATGAATGTAGGACAGGATTTCCTTCAGCGGGTCGCCGTTTTCATCCAGATCGTGCAGAGGAGCAAGCCAAGTCTCCAACAAGCCCGAAAGCAGGGCGGTATGGATCGCCTCTTTAGACGGAAAATAATACAGAAGATTTGGTTTGCTGAGGCCGGCTTCGGTTGCAATCTGGTCAACTGTCGCTCCGCGAAAACCATGCGCTGAAAACACGTTCAGAGCGGCTTCGAGAATCGCGGCGCGGTTCTTTTTCTGAATTCTGGTCGGGGCACGGTCTTTGGGCATGTTTCCTGGTCGTCTCTTTTTCCGCCAAGCGGGCACCAAATATGCCGAAATTTGCGGCGGCGCCATGCAATTTCTTGACTGATGTCGAACCCGTGATAGCGTGAGTTTGACCAGATGGTCAAATCAAGACACCAAAAGCGAGCTAAATCGCAAGCAACAGGGGAAAACAAGATGGCGGCTCCGGCGCAGAATCTCAGGATCAATGGCGACAGACTATGGGATAGTCTGATGGAGATGGCGAAAATCGGTCCCGGAGTTGCTGGGGGAAACAACCGTCAGACATTGACAGACGAAGATGCTGAAGGGCGCGCATTGTTCCAGAAATGGTGCGAGGATGCGGGCTGTACCATGGGGTTGGACCAGATGGGCAACATGTTTGCCCGCCGCGAGGGAACCGATCCCGAAGCGCTACCGGTCTACGTCGGTTCGCATCTCGATACACAGCCCACTGGTGGAAAGTATGACGGTGTTCTCGGTGTGCTTGGTGGTCTTGAGATCATTCGCACGCTCAATGATCTGGGGATCAAAACAAAACACCCGATCATCGCAACCAATTGGACGAATGAAGAAGGCACGCGCTATGCCCCGGCGATGCTGTCCTCGGGCGTGTTTGCAGGCATGCACACACAGGAATGGGCCTATGATCGCGAAGATGCCGAAGGCAAGAAATTCGGAGATGAACTGAAGCGGATCGGTTGGCGCGGTGACGAAGAAGTCGGTGCGCGCAAAATGCACGCGTTCTTTGAACTGCACATTGAGCAGGGGCCGATCCTAGAGGCCGAAGAAAAGGATATCGGTGTTGTCACGCACGGGCAGGGTCTGAGCTGGACGCAGATCACCATCACAGGCAAGGATGCTCATACCGGCTCAACCCCGATGCCTATGCGCAAGAACGCCGGGCTCGCCATGGCGCGGGTTTTGGAAAAGGTAGACGAGATTGCCTGGTCACACGCCCCGCATGCCGTTGGTGCGGCAGGGCATATCGATGTTTATCCGAACTCACGCAATGTGATCCCGGGTAAGGTCGTATTTACGGTCGATTTCCGCTCGCCCGAACTTGAGGTCATCAAGGACATGGAAAACCGGTTGCGTGTCGCAGCCGAAGATATTGTCGAAGAGATGGGCCTGAAGATTGAGTTCGAGAAAGTTGGCGGATTTGATCCGGTGAAATTCGACGAGCAATGCGTGGCGGCTGTCCGCGATGCGGCTGAGCGCCTGGGTTACTCGCACACGAACATCATCTCAGGCGCGGGCCATGATGCTTGCTGGATCAACCGGGTTGCGCCGACAGCCATGGTCATGTGCCCATGTGTAGACGGGCTGAGCCATAACGAGGCCGAAGAGATCAGCAAGGATTGGGCCGCTGCTGGTGCAGATGTCCTGCTCCATGCGGTCGTCGAGACAGCGGAGATCGTAGAATAATAGGTAGGTGAAACAGAGACCTATCCAACAGAATTCGAACAAGACAGAGGCGCAAAGCGCCCGCAGGGAGAATAGCATGTCAACTGTGATCAAAAACGGAACCGTCGTAACCGCTGATCTGACCTATAAGGCTGATGTTAAGGTCGAAGGTGGTGTCATCACCGAGATCGGGCCCAATCTGAAAGGCGACAAGGAGCTTGATGCGACCGGATGCTATGTGATGCCGGGTGGGATCGATCCACATACGCATCTCGAGATGCCCTTCATGGGGACCTATTCCAGCGATGATTTCGAAAGTGGGACGCGCGCCGCGCTAGCGGGTGGTACCACGATGGTTGTCGATTTCGCTCTGCCAAACCCGGGTGAAAGCCTGTTGGACGCTCTGAAGCGTTGGGACAACAAGTCGACCCGCGCAAACTGCGATTATTCGTTCCATATGGCGGTGACCTGGTGGGGTGAGCAGGTGTTCGACGACATCAAGACCGTGATCGAACAACGCGGCATCAACACCTTCAAGCACTTCATGGCCTACAAAGGCGCGTTGATGGTGAATGATGATGAACTTTATGCTTCATTCCAAAGACTTGCCGAGCTTGGCGGTGTGGCTATGGTGCATGCCGAAAACGGCGATGTGGTTGCGGAACTCAGCGCCAAGCTGCTGGCCGAAGGCAATACTGGCCCTGAGGCGCACGCTTATTCCCGACCGCCGCAGGTTGAAGGTGAGGCCACCAATCGCGCGATCATGATCGCAGATATGGCGGGTGTACCGCTTTATGTCGTTCATACGTCTTGCGAGGAGGCACACGAAGCCATCCGTCGCGCCAGAATGCAGGGCAAGCGGGTCTGGGGCGAACCTCTGATCCAGCACCTGACGTTGGATGATAGCGAATACTTCCATCACGATTGGGACCACGCTGCGCGCCGGGTCATGAGCCCTCCGTTCCGTAACAAACAGCATCAGGACAGCCTGTGGGCTGGTCTGCAATCTGGCTCATTGAGTGTTGTGGCCACAGACCACTGCGCCTTTACGACCGAGCAGAAACGCTATGGTGTGGGTGATTTTACCAAGATCCCGAATGGGACAGGTGGCTTGGAGGACCGGATGCCAATGCTATGGACACATGGCGTTGGTACAGGGCGCCTGACGCCAAACGAGTTCGTGGCGGTAACTTCAACAAATATCGCCAAGATATTGAATTGTTACCCGAAAAAAGGTGCTGTTCTCGTAGGTGCCGACGCTGACCTTGTGGTTTGGGATCCTGAGAAATCAAAGACGATCCAGGCATCGAGCCAGCAGTCGTCGATTGACTATAACGTGTTCGAAGGCAAGGAGGTCAAAGGCCTGCCTCGCTTTACCCTGACACGCGGACAGGTGGCCGTACACGATGGAGACATCCGAACTCAGGAAGGTCATGGTGAGTTTGTGGCGCGTGAACCAAACAGCCATGTGAACAAGGCACTGAGCACCTGGAAAGAGCTGACAGCGCCGCGGCCGGTCGAACGGTCAGGCATCCCGGCAACCGGCGTTTGATGCGTGCGGGCCGTCTGAAAGGCGGCCCAAAGCCAACTCTTTTCAAGGCAATGGAATGAACACTGAAAGCACTACCCAGCCCGTGATCGAGGCAAGGCAGCTGGATCTGACCTTCCAGACAAATGATGGTCCGATTCATGCGCTTAAAGACGTAAACCTGACGATAGACAAGGGTGACTTCGTCAGTTTTATCGGTCCGTCCGGCTGCGGCAAGACCACCTTTTTGCGCTGCATCGCTGCGCTTGAGACACCAACCGGAGGCAGCCTGACTGTCAACGGAATGACACCGGATGAAGCGCGCAGAAACCGGGCGTATGGCTATGTTTTTCAGGCGGCGGGATTGTACCCCTGGCGAACCATTGCGCGGAACATAAAGCTGCCGCTCGAGATCATGGGATATTCGGCCAGTGAACAAGAAGATCGCGTTAACAAGGTCTTGGAACTTGTTGATCTAAAAGGTTTCGGTGGAAAGTTTCCGTGGCAATTGTCGGGCGGGATGCAGCAACGTGCCAGCATCGCGCGCGCTTTGGCGTTTGATGCGGATATCCTTTTGATGGACGAACCCTTTGGTGCCTTGGACGAAATCGTTCGGGACCATCTGAACGAACAACTCCTCGCGCTCTGGGCGCGCACTGAAAAGACCATTGGATTTGTGACGCACTCGATCCCCGAGGCCGTGTATCTCAGCACAAAGATCGTCGTCATGAGCCCTCGTCCGGGCCGTATCACGGATGTCATTGATAGTCCGCTGCCGAAAGAGAGGCCGCTGGATATCCGTGACACTCCTGAATTTATCGAGGTCGCCCATCGTGTGCGTGAAGGATTGCGGGCAGGGCATGGAGATGATGTCTGATGGGTGTGAATGACATCAGAAGGGCAACATCCGGGGATGTCCCAGCATGCGCGCGCATCATAGCGACATGGATGGCTCAGACCGAATGGATGCCAGAGGAATTGCCCGAGGAGAAACTGGAGGAACTGATCCGCGAAGCATTTCCGGTAAGGGAAATCTGGGTCTCTGGTGACCCCGTCGATTGCTACATGTCGGTTGACCCCAAAGAACTGAAAGTTGGCGCGCTTTATTGCCTGCGAACAGGTGAGGGTATCGGTAAGCAGTTGCTGGATCAGGCTAAAAAGGGACGGGACTACCTGTGGCTGACTGCACATGAGCCGAATATCGCGGCGCAGAGATTTTACCGGCGCGAGGGGTTTGTCGTGACAGGAACCGAGCCGCCCACACCGCCCGAAACCTTGCCGGTTATCCGGATGGAGTGGCGGGCATGAAACAAATACTCGCCGTACTCACTGTGTTGGCCGCCATCGTCGTGTTCTGGTACGTCGCTTGTATTCCGATGAACATCAAAGGGGTGCTAACGGAACAGGAACGCGCCGGTGCGGAAGTACAGCCGCCGTCTGCGAAGGACCGTCGGGACATGAGCGAAATCGGTCTGGCCCTTAGCAACAGTTTTGCCATTCCCGCGACCTGGGAACAGGAGCGTCCCCGTCTTCCGGCCCCTCACCAGGTAGCGATTGAACTGTGGGAAACGACGGTTGAAAAGAAAATCACGTCCAAACGGTCTTTGATTTATCACGCCTGGGTGACCCTGAGTGCCACAATGCTTGGGTTTGCTATTGGTACGGGGCTGGGCATTCTGCTTGCCGTCGGGATTGTACATAGCCGGGTCATGGACTTGTCTGTCATGCCCTGGGCTATCGTCAGCCAGACCATACCTATTATCGCGCTGGCTCCGATGATTATCGTGGTGCTCTATTCGGTTGGCGTTCAGGGGATCATTCCCAAAGCTGTGATCTCGGCCTATCTGAGCTTCTTTCCGGTTGTGGTCGGCATGGTTAAGGGATTGCGCAGCCCGGATGCTATGCAGTTGGACCTGCTGCGCACCTACAATGCCAGCCGGTCTCAAGGGTTCTGGAAGCTGCGGCTTCCGGCATCCATGCCGTATCTCTTCACGTCGCTTAAGATTGGTGTGGCCGCCTCGCTGGTCGGTGCAATCGTGGGCGAACTGCCAACAGGCGCGGTCGCCGGATTGGGTGCACGACTGCTCGCTGGCAGCTACTATGGGCAAACCGTACAAATCTGGTCCGCTCTGTTTGCAGCCGCCATTCTGGCAGCCTGCCTTGTTGGTTTGCTGGGCTTGATAGAGCGAACAGTTCTGAAACGGATGGGGATGGCGCAATGATGTTGGTGCTGTTTGCAATCGTCCTTTGGTTGTTTGGTTGGTGGCTGAACAGCCGCCTCGCAAGCGGCCCGCATGCTGATACGCCTTTGGTGAAGTTTCTTGCCCCGTTGATCTTTGGCCTAACCATAGTCGGAGTTTGGGAGCTGCTGGTGCGCGGATTGGAGGTGCCTTTGGTTATTCTCCCGGCGCCATCTCTGATCGCAGTGCGTTTCGCCGATAGCTTGCCGGTGCTTTGGGCGGACTTTGTTCAAACCATCATCAAAGGAGCGCTCAGCGGTTACATCATCGGATGCGGCGCTGCGTTTCTGATGGCGATTGCCGTCGACCGGTGGGATTTTCTGCGACTAGGCTTGTTGCCGGTGGGCAATTTCGTGGCCGCGCTGCCCATTGTGGGGACTGCCCCCATTCTGGTGATGTGGTTCGGTTTTGACTGGCATTCCAAAGCCGCAGTGGTTGTGGTGATGGTCTTCTTTCCCATGCTGGTCAACACCGTCGCCGGTTTGCGCGAAGCCACCGCAATGCAGCGCGACCTGATGGAGACCTATGCAGCAACGTATTGGCAGAGCTTTCTGAAACTGCGCCTGCCAGCGGCGATGCCCTTTATCTTCAACGGGTTGAAGATTTCTACCACTCTGGCCCTGATCGGCGCTATCGTGGCTGAGTTCTTTGGTTCACCCACCTTGGGCATGGGCTTTCGGATTTCGACCAGTGTCGGGCAATTGTCGCTGGACATGGTGTGGGCTGAAATCGTTGTGGCCGCGTTGGCCGGGACCGCATTTTACGGTCTGGTGGCCATGATCGAAAAGGCGGTGACCTTCTGGCATCCGTCGCAGCGGGGATAAGAAAAGGAAAAATTCAACAGATCCCAAAAACGGGACAACAATAGCAACTAGGAGAAATGAAGATGAATAAGCTACTCAGCGGGGCGATTGCTGCCTTTAGTCTGGCCGCCAGTTCGGCTTTGGCTGCGGATGACGTGACATTGCAATTGAAGTGGGTCACTCAGGCGCAATTCGCAGGTTACTACGTCGCCAAGGACAAAGGTTTCTACGAAGAAGAAGGTCTGGACGTCACCATTCTGCCCGGTGGCCCGGATATCGCCCCGACGCAGGTGATTGCCGGCGGTGGGGCTGATGTGACCGTCGAATGGATGCCGGCGGCGCTGGCGGCGCGTGAAAAGGGCCTGCCACTTGTCAATATCGCGCAACCCTTCAAAAGCTCTGGCATGATGTTGACCTGCTGGAAGGATGCGGGCATCTCATCTCCTGAAGATCTGAAAAACCGTACCTTGGGTGTTTGGTTCTTTGGCAACGAATTCCCGTTCATGAGCTGGATGAGCCAGCTGGGCATCGACACCGGTGGCAAGAGCGAAAGCGGTGTAGAAGTTCTGAAGCAGGGCTTTAACGTGGATCCGCTGCTTCAGCGTCAGGCTGATTGCATCAGCACGATGACCTACAACGAATACTGGCAGGTTATCGACTCGGGCGTCAGCCCGGACGAACTGGTGACATTCAAGTACGAAGATCAGGGTGTAGCGACGCTTGAGGATGGTCTGTATGTGCTGGAGGAAAACCTCAGCGATGCGGCTTTCGTGGACAAGATGGAGCGCTTTGTGCGCGCCTCGATGAAAGGCTGGAAATACGCAGAAGAGCATCCGGATGAAGCGGCAGAGATCGTTCTGGAAAATGACGCAACCGGTGCCCAGACCGAAGAGCATCAAAAGCGGATGATGGGCGAAATTGCCAAACTGACCGCCGGATCGAACGGTGCGCTGGACCCAGCGGATTTTGAGCGCACGGTAAGCACGTTGCTGGCAGGTGGTTCCGACCCTGTAATCACCAAGCAACCTGATGGTGCCTGGACACATCAGATCACCGATGCCGCGCTGAACTAAACTTCAGCGACATAGTCAACAATTTGAGCGCGGTCCCGACAGGGGCCGCGTTTTCAATTTCGGATGTCGGGTTTGTGTCTGTACTTGCACCGCAAAAGGATTAGTATTCTGCTGTAATACAACGCATTTCATGCGATAAAACTTGTCATTCGGTAAGGTATGCAGAACTTTGCAGCAGAATTCAGTCACGCACTTTCTCTGATCTTCACTGGAGATTCAGAGCTCTGGGCGATTGTGCTTCTGTCTTTGAAGGTTTCTGTTCTGGCCGTGCTGATTTCAGCCGTCATTGGCATGCCTGTCGGTGCAGCTCTGGCAGTTGCCCGGTTCCCCGGGCGGCGGATGATGATCATCCTGATGAATGCGCTTATGGGGTTTCCTCCTGTTGTGGTTGGCCTGTTGGTGTATCTGATGCTGTCGCGTTCGGGTCCGCTGGGCGTTCTGGAATTGCTGTATACGCCGACGGCGATGATAATTGCGCAAATGGTGTTGGTCATTCCGATCGTTGCAGCCCTCACGCGGCAAGTGGTCGAAATGCTGGCCGAGGAATATTCGGAACAGCTCCGGTCCTTGGGCGTGTCGCGCCTTGCATCTGTGCCGGTTCTTTTGTGGGATGCGCGTTTGGCGCTGGTGACGGCGCTTCTGGCCGGTTTTGGACGCGCAATTGCCGAGGTCGGTGCAGTAATCATCGTTGGCGGCAATATCAATCACGTCACACGGGTAATGACGACGACGATTGCCCTCGAAACCTCAAAGGGAAATCTGGCACTGGCACTGGCGCTGGGTGCGATCCTGATTGGTATCGCAATTGCGGTAAACGCCATGGTGAGTGCGCTTACACTACGGGCAGAGCAGGAAGGATTGCGTCATGCGTGATTTGTTACCTGAGATGCCTTCTGCGCTGGATGTCAGAGATTTGCATATCTCGCGCAAAGGCAAGGTACTGCTGGACGTGTCCAGTCTCAGGCTCGATGGGCCGGGGCCGACGCTTATTCTTGGGCCAAACGGATCAGGAAAGAGCCTGCTGTTAAGATGCCTGCATGGTCTGATTTCGCCTGATAGAGGAGAGGTTACTCAAGATGGCCTGCCTTTGGGTGCTGAGCAAAAAGCAAATCAAGCCATGGTATTTCAGAACCCTGTTCTGTTGCGGCGGTCGGTATCGGCCAATCTGGATTTTGTGCTGAAACGACAGGGGCTGAACCGCGTTCTGCGTAAACAGCGGATCACAGAGTTGCTGGCTGAAGGTGGGTTGGAAGACAAAGCGCGTCAGTCAGCACGTTCACTTTCAGGGGGCGAGGCGCAAAGGCTTGCGATCTTGCGCGCTCTGGCCTCAGAACCGGAAACCCTGTTCCTTGATGAACCCACCAGCGCGCTTGATCCCGGTGCGACCCAGATGATCGAACGCATGGTCCTGAGGGCGTCATCACGAGGTGTTCGCATCGTGATGGTTACGCATGATATCGGACAGGCACGTCGGCTTGCAGCCGATATCGTGATGATGCAGGGTGGTCAGATTGTCGAACACGGAGCTGCGAAAAAGGTGCTGGATGCACCTGAAAGTGACGCGTCGCGTCGCTATCTTGCAGGTGGATTGGTCGTCTGAAAAAAGACAAACGGAGAGTGTGATGATCCGAAACTTCATTCGGGCAGCATTGATAGCGCTTGGAGTGGCGGCTGGCCCTGCGATGGCAGAGGAGCCGTTCATAGTGGTGCAATCTACAACCTCGACTCAGAATTCGGGGCTGTTTGACTACATTTTGCCGTGGTTTGAGGCAGAAACCGGGATTGATGTTCGCATTGTGGCAGTTGGAACTGGGCAGGCGATCCGGAATGCAATCAACGGTGATGGCGATGTCCTGTTGGTTCACTCGAAACCTGACGAGGAACAGTTCGTAGCCGACGGCTGGGGCGTCGAACGTTTTGATGTCATGTACAACGATTTCATTCTGGTTGGGCCGAAATCGGATCCGGCGAAGGTCAAGGGCGGATCTGACATATTGACCGCACTCACGGCCATTGCCGAGGCTGAAGCGCCATTCGCATCCCGTGGAGATGACAGTGGTACTCATAAGGCTGAGTTGGCCCATTGGGGCGCAGCTGATGTCGATCCAACGGATGCGTCGGGAACGTGGTACCGTGAGACCGGTTCAGGCATGGGCGCGACGCTGAATGTTGCAAGTGGGATGGGGGCTTATACCCTCACGGATCGGGCAACATGGCTGTCTTTTGGCAATCGCGGTAATCTTGAGGTTCTTGTCGAAGGTGACCCCCGACTGTTCAACCAGTACGGCGTGATCCTTGTGAACCCCGAAAAACACGCTGGTGTCCGCGCAAATGCCGCTCAGCGATTTATCGATTGGTTGGTCGGGCCAGATGGTCAGGCTGCGATCGCTTCCTATGTGATTGACGGAGAGCAGCTGTTTTTCCCCAACGCCAAGTAAGTACACAGCGTATGTCCAGGACGTTAGGTATGTTGTCTGAGCGGAGCTACCCGCTGGCCCCATTGTGATGAATTCGCCCCAGATGTGACAGGTCATATCCGCCCAGTTCAGAAGCACGTGCAGCGAACCTTTCAGATTGCAGGAATGCCAGCAGGTTTTGCATGGGGGGATCAAAGTACGCTCGTCGCCAGATGGCAAGATCCAAGCGTTCGGAATGCGTAGGTACAACCTCCAGACTATAGAGGCCAGCCAGAGCGGCGAGACCAAAGCCAGCTTCGGCTTTGTTTTCACGCAAGGCGATGGCTAGCTCTTCTTCGGTGCGGGCGCAGACGGGCAGGGTGATCAGATCATCCAGTGCCAGGTCATGGGCTGACAGCTGCGTTTCGAATAGTCGTTGGCTCGCGGCGCTGCTTTGCCTCAGGACTACCCGACGTCCTTTCAGATCTGAAAAGCTCGAAATACCCTCGGTACCGGGAGAAAGCAGTAATCCACGCTGACGTTGGGCGATCTCAAACAGGATAACAGGGGCTTCTCCCATCTTGCCCCGGATCGAATGGGTGTTGAACCCCTCGGACTCGTGGATGTGCAGTACGGCTGCCTGGGCACTGCGGTCAGCAAGACGTGTGAGGCCGTCGAACGATCCGTCATAATACGTGGCCAATCCAGAACCGCTTTCGCGCAAGGCCCAATCGAGCAGCGGATCATGGCTGCCGGCGACAATTGGGGGCAGGGGCGGCTCTGCGACTTGAGGACCAGAACGTGATGCGTTGAGCCAAGCAATGATCTCGGCCCTTGGGAACAGCAGTTTACCCATGGCACGAACGCAGGGGATTTCGCCGGAAGAGGCCAGGTCATAGGCCTTGCGCTCACCGATGCGCAGCAGATCGGCCAGTTCTTTGGTGGTCAGGTATTCGGACATTCAGTCTAGACGCACTGCTGACCCGCTGCCGGCTTCGGCGGCAGTTGGACCCAGCCGATCCAGGGTAAATGGCGCAGCAGCAGTTATGACAACCATCGTCGCGACGGCGGCAAGAAAGGCTTTCATATTCTCCTCCGGCTCAGTCTTTCGGTACCGTTGCGCGGCGCAGAAAGGCGATCAGGTCGGTTCGGTCTTGAGGCTCAGCAATCCGTTGCATCGGCATCTTGGACCCCGGAATGTAATGGTCCGGCCCCTGATCGAAAAGAGCATTTATGGTCTCGTCATTCCAAATGATATCAGAGTCTTGCAGCGTCTCCGAGTACAAATATCCTTCGAGTGTTCCTGCCTTGCGCCCAAACACCCCGTGCAGGGTTGGTCCCGCGCGTCTTTGGCTGTCAGGTGTCAGGCTGTGACAGATCGAACATTTGCGTGCGAACTGGCGTTCGCCATTGTCCATTTTTTCGGGGTTCTTCAAAAATACCGGTTCAACCCCGGCCATCTGCTCATGATCGCCCAGAGAAGAAACTGGCCAGCTATACATGGCTTCGTCGATGCCTCCGGCGTGGATGTTTTGACCGTCCGTTGAGAAGGCCAGCGCCCAAACCGGACCGCGTAAAGTGGCCCTGAAATCGTGGACAATACGCCATTCGTTCGTATCGATGACCATGATGTAACCCTCACCATCACCAACTGCCAGCAGCCGCCGGTTCGGACTGAGGGTAAGTGCAAGGATTGGGCGGCGCTCCAGCGTAAAATCACGCTCTTCACCAGTGGTCAGGTTGTAAATGCGAGTCACTCCATCGACTGCACCGTAAGCGATCCACCCGTCTTGCTCATTCAGGATCAGTTCGTTGATTCCGAACCCATGTTCTATCAAACGGAGCGTTTCCTGACCTGTATCGACATCCCAAACGCGCAGAGAGCCGTCCATTCCCGCCGAGTACAGGGTTTTACCGTCGGCAGAAAACGCGACCGCATTCACGCCGCTGCCAGTTGGGCCAAGTATCTTTTTGTCTGTGCCATTCACCGGCCATATGCCGATTGTGCCGTCCCAGCTTGCAGTGGCTACATGCGTTTTCGAGGCAGCAAGGCCGACGATCTTTCCTTTGTGCTGCCCTACAATTTCTCCGCCGGGCCAGCGCCGCAAAGTGAAATCGTCGCCTGCTGAATAAATTGCTGTGCCATTGAATGCGACGCTGTTTACGGCCGCCTCATGCCCGTCCAGCCAAACCGGTTGACCCTCGGACCACAATCCGACGGAGTTGTCGAAACTCGCCGTTGCAATCCGCCCGTCAGGTGCGGTTGCGATTCCCATGATGGGACCACCGTGGCCTTTTAGCGTAAAGAACTCTGCCTCTGCGGTCAGAGGCAGAAGGCTTAGCGCCAGAACCAGTCGACGCATCTATTCAGCAGGAGAGGCCGCTCCCTCGCTGGCCTCTTTCGCCTGTACCTCTTCCAGCCACAGCGAGTGATGCTCGCGCGCCCATTGTTCTTCCACTTCGCCGGTACCCATTGCGTCGAATGCCCCCTCCATGCCAACCGAGCCCAGATAGATGTGAGCCAGGATGATCGCGATGAAGGCATAGGCGACCATGACGTGCCAAACCTGCGCGTATTGCATTTCCTCCTGCGGGGACATTTGCACCGGCAGGTTCAAGCCCAGCATTTGCGGGATCCCCGTCGCGTTTGCGATCGAGAAGGTCTTGGCAAACAGCGGCATCTCAAACGGGAACAGCAGGGACAGACCGGACAGGCTGATTGATACGCCCAGCAGGATGCAGAGCCAGAAGATGATTTTTTGACCCGCATTAAATTTCTTGGCGGGCGGATGGCTGCCTGTGGTGAACAAACCACCCCCGGCGGCCAGCCATTTCAGATCAACTCGGCTGGGCAGGTTATGCGAAATCCAATTCACGGTGACAATGATCAGCCCCAGCATGAAGGCCCAAGCGAGGTTGTTATGCAGCCACTTGCACCCTTGGGCGATTGTCGCAAACCCTTCCTTTCCAAACAGGGGAATGAGGAAATCGCGGCCGTACAAAGTCAATAGGCCCGTAAGTCCGAGGATCAGGAACGATCCGGCGAACAACCAATGCCCGAACCGTTCAAATCCTGTGAACCTGGTAACCGTTCTACCGGTCTTTTCACCGTCTATCCTGATCTTGCCGCGGATGAGGAAGAACAGCAGCAGCAGGATAAGCATGCCGCCCAGAATATATGTTCCGTATTCGCGCAGCGGCCCGGTTCGAAAATTCAGCCACCACATACCGCCATCCTGAATGAGAACGCTTGCCGCAGGGCCGCGGGATGACACGGTCACATCGGCTGAGCCGTAGCGCAGCGCGCGATAAACGTCACTGTCAGAAGCAACCCCGCGCGTTCCCAACTGCCCGAACAGGCCTTCTGCGTTGGCCTGGCCAGTGTTGTCCGCGCGATACGAGTCATCAACACTCTCGCCACGCTGACGTGCCATTATGTCTTCAAGCGTCGTCGCACCGCCGGTTTCGCTGCGTTCGTTTGTCGTCTGTGCGCTCTCTTCGGTGGTGTCCGATTGCGCGACAGCGAACTGCGTCATTCCGATTGTGAACAGAAAAACAATAAGTAAGCGGAACATCTGAACCTCGGTCAAAATTCCTGAGCGGATGACCCGCCGTCGCGGATCATCCATGTTCATTTGGTCACGGGGGTGTCAGCCGTCTTTCTGATCGTAGGCTGTGCCCCAACCCCATGCGCCCGAGCCAAACCCACGCGCAACAACGCGCTCGCGGTAGATGGCCGAGACCACATCGCCATCACCGGCGAGCAGGGCCTTAGTCGAACACATCTCGGCGCAGATGGGCAGTTTGCCCTCGGCGATCCGGTTGCGTCCGTATTTGGCAAACTCTGCAGTCGAGTTGTTTTCTTCGGGACCGCCCGCGCAGAAGGTACATTTGTCCATCTTGCCGCGTGATCCGAAGTTGCCTGCCTGTGGGTATTGTGGCGCGCCAAAGGGGCACGCATAGAAGCAATAGCCACAACCGATGCACAGGTCCTTGGAGTGCAGGACGACGCCTTCTTCGTTCTGATAGAAGCAGTCGACCGGGCACACCGCCATGCAAGGCGCATCCGAACAATGCATACAGGCCACCGAGATCGAACGTTCGCCCGGTTTGCCGTCATTGATCGTCACCACCCTGCGGCGGTTGATGCCCCATGGCACCTCGTGCTCGTTCTTACACGCGGTTACGCAGGCATTGCATTCGATGCAGCGTTCAGCGTCGCAGAGAAACTTCGCTCTAGCCATTTTGTCCTCCTTACGCTGCCCAGATCTTGCAGAGAGTCGCTTTGGTCTCCTGCATCTGGGTCACTGAATCATAGCCATAGGTCTGAGCGGTGTTGGAGCTTTCGCCCAGCACATAGGGATCAGCGCCTTTCGGGTATTTCTCCCTCAGGTCTTCACCCTGGAAATGGCCGCCGAAATGGAATGGCATAAAGGCCACGCCGGCACCGACCCTCTCAGTCAGCATCGCCATCACTTTGACCTTGCCGCCTTCGGGACCTTCGACCCAGACCTGGCTTCCGTCGCGAATACCAAGGTTGTTAGCATCGCGCGGATTGATCTCGACGAACATATCCTGCTGAAGCTCGGCCAACCACGGATTGGACCGGGTTTCCTCGCCACCGCCCTCATACTCGACCAGACGACCAGATGTCAGGATTATCGGGTAATCCTTTGAAAAGTCGTTCTTCTGGATCGATGCATACAGGGTGGGCAGGCGATAGGCGTGCCGGTCCTCGTAGGTCGGATAGTCCTCCACCAGATCGCGCCGGTTCGTATAGAGCGGCTCGCGATGCAGTGGGATCGGATCCGGGAAGGTCCAGACAACCGCACGGGCTTTGGCGTTCCCGAAGGGCGCACAGCCATGGGCGATCGCGACCCGCTGGATACCGCCAGACAGGTCGGTTTTCCAGTTGGTCTTGGGTCCGGCGACGGCATCGATCGCAGCGCGCTCTTCTGCCGTCAGATCACCATCCCAGCCAAGATCCATCAGCATCTGCATCGTAAATTCGGGATAGCCATCCTGAATCTCCGACCCAACGCTGTAGACCCCTTCGGCCAGCAGGTTGTCGCCTTCACGTTCCACACCGAAACGGGCGCGGAAGGTCAGGCCGCCTTCGGCCACCGGTTTGGACATGTCATAGAGGTTTGGTGTCCCCGTATGACCCATTTCCGGCGTTCCCCAGCATGGCCAGGGCAAACCATAATATTCGCCGTCGTTTGGTCCACCGATGGCTTGCAGCGTGGTTCTGTCGAACGTGTGCTGGTTGGCCATATGGCTTTTCAGACGTTCCGGCGACTGGCCGGTATAGCCGATGGTCCAGAGGCCCGAGTTGAACTCACGCGTAATGCTTTCAACATTCGGGGTCTCAGGGTCTTCCATCTCGATATTGCGGAAGAACCGATCCGCCCAGCCAAACTTGTTGGCGAACTTGGCCATGATGACCTCGTCCGGCAGGCTTTCGAACAGCGGCTCAACAACACGGTCCCGCCATTGCAGCGAGCGGTTCGATGCCGTGACAGAGCCACGGGTTTCGAACTGCGTACAGGCTGGCAACAGATAGACGCCATCGGTGCGGTCATGCAGAACGGCCGAGACGGTGGGATACGGGTCGATCACGACCAGCATGTCCAGCTTCTCCATCGCCGTTTTCATTTCCGGCCCGCGAGTCTGCGAGTTCGGAGCATGCCCCCACAAAACCATGGCACGGACGTTGTTGTCCTGATCCATGTTCGCCGGGTCTTCCAGAACACCGTCGATCCAACGGGAAACCGGAATGCCGCGTTCATTCTGTAACGGCTTGTCCTTGCCTTCCTTGTCCTTGATCGTGGCAAATTGGCTGGCCAGCCATTCCGGTTCTTCTCCCCAGACACGTGCCCAGTGGCCCCATGCGCCTGCGGACAGGCCATAGTAGCCGGGCAGGGTGTGGGACAGAACGCCAAGATCCGTCGCGCCCTGTACGTTGTCATGCCCGCGGAAGATGTTGGTGCCACCACCCGAAGTGCCCATGTTACCAAGCGCTAGCTGAAGCACGCAGTAGGCGCGGGTGTTGTTGTTACCATTGGTGTGCTGCGTACCACCCATGCACCAGATAACGGTGCCGGGACGGTTGTTGACCATGGTGCGGGCAACACGCTTCAGCTGTGAGCCCGGAACGCCAGTCACACGCTCAGTTTCTTCAGGTGTCCAGTTTGCGACCTCTTCGCGGATCTGGTCCATGCCCCAGACACGGGTTCGGATGAACTCTTTGTCTTCCCATCCGTTGTCGAAGATGTGCCACAACATACCCCAGATCAGAGCGACGTCTGTTCCGGGACGGAAACGGACATACTCATCTGCGTGGGCCGCAGTGCGTGTAAAGCGCGGGTCGCACACGATCAACGGCGCGTTGTTCTGCTCTTTCGCGCGCAGAACGTGCAACAGCGAGACGGGGTGCGCCTCGGCCGGGTTGCCGCCGATGATGAAGATGGCCTTGGAGTTGTGGATGTCGTTGTACGAATTAGTCATGGCGCCGTAGCCCCACGTATTCGCAACACCCGCAACAGTGGTTGAGTGGCAGATACGGGCCTGATGGTCCACGTTATTCGTGCCCCAATAGGCGGCGAACTTGCGGAACAGATAGGCCTGTTCGTTGTTATGCTTGGCTGATCCCAGCCAGTACACACTGTCCGGCCCGGATTCTTCGCGGATGCTCATCATGCCGTCGCCGATCTCGTTGATCGCCTCTTCCCAGCTGATGCGCTTCCACTCGCCGCCTTCCTTTTTCATCGGATACTTCAGGCGACGTTCGCCATGGGCGTGCTCGCGAACCGAGGCCCCCTTGGCGCAGTGTGCACCCAGATTGAACGGGCTGTCCCAACCGGGTTCTTGCCCGATCCAGACGCCGTTCTGCACTTCGGCAACGACCGTACAGCCGACCGAGCAGTGGGTGCATATCGATTTGATATTCTCAACGGCTTGGTTGGCCGCTGTTTGGGCGCTGGCTGGCGTCACGGTTCCACCCGTGGCGCTGATCGCGGCAAGTCCGCCGATCGTCAGGCCCGAGCCACGCAGGAATGCGCGGCGATCGACGGTATTCTCGCCGACCTGGGACAGGATACTTGTCCGCTGGGGGCGTCTCGCAACCCCGTTGGTCTTTTTCCTAAGCATTTCTTTCCTCCCTTGCTGGCCATGTAAGCCATGGCTGGCTTGGTACTGCTGGTGCCGACGTCAGGGCCAATCGCAACCGTCAGTCGGAGAGACTTCGTCCGGATTAGAACCGGGCGCTGTCGAGGTATGCGCGCGTGTGCGCGGTGTCCTGAATGCGGGTTTCATCTACAGGCAATTCGGCTGCCTCTGCTTCACCGCTCAGGCTGGCTGCGGCCACCGCAGCAGGTGCTGCAGTTCCGGCCAGTTTCAGGAAGTCTCGGCGGGTTGCGCCGGTTTCCTTGGTCTTGCTCATGGGATCCTCCTTTCCCATTTGCGATCTAGCACCCGTCAGGATGCTGGCGAGTGGCAACGGATCACGCTGCCGTCATTCGGAATGCCTCGCGCTCGATCTCCATAAAGACCCGTCCGGCAGTGCCGACCGAGGCGTAGAGAACCGAGTTCTCGGCTGCTTCCAAATCCGAGTAGAAATGTGCGGCCCATGGGCCGATATGTTTGTTCCAGAAGTTTTTTTGCTCATCCAGCGGAGCGGGCGCGCCAAAGCGGCCCACGATCATACCCGCCATCATCTCCATCAAAGAGGCGATATTATCCTCGGGCTCAAAGACGTTCTTCGCCCGTGTAATTCCGCGTACGGCCATGTCATTGCGCAGTTGCGCCAATGGCTTTTCGTTCAGGAATCCCGTCAGATAAAAACTTGCATAGGGCAAAAGTTCACCGCGACCCAATCCGATGAACAGAGTGTTGAACTCTCTCTCTGCAGCTGCCGGTTTTGTCACTTTCGCGACCCGTGCCATGGCCTGAATGGCCTGTCCCAGATCAGTTTCATCCCCGGACAAGCCAGCCATTTGATCCAACAGCATCTGATCGGGTGGAGCAGCCAAAAGAAGCCCCAGAAAATTGTAGAAATCCGCGCGTAGTCGATCCTCGGCTGAGACATCCAGATTATGCGCATTGCCTGCGGTCATTTAGTCATCCTTCGAATTCGAACTTCATGCGACGTGGAGCAGGGGGCATTTCCATCTCCTCCGGCTCTTCCGTCTCAGGTGCCAGTGCTACAACCTCGGCGGCATCCTCGATTTCGTCATCAAGCGCTTCGGGTGCTTCTTCCAAATCTTCGGCTGGCAAAGCCTCATCTTCGGTCTCGTCTGCAGCGAGCGCTTCGATGTGCGCCAACATCCCTTTGCCGACCTGATAGGCGGTCTGAATATTCTCGATCACACAGGCCGCGTCCGTGTAGTCCTCGCCGTAGTCCACTAGGCCATCTACGTTGGCCAGTACGGGGTTGAGCCGCCAAAGGCGTCGCAATGCGCGACGGCGCAGGCGATCCGGTATGGCCTGTTCCATAAAGCCGGACACATCATCTCCGGGCTTCAATTGATCGGGATCGGGCAGGTTGAATTCGGCCAGGATTTCATGATCGGGCTTGGCTTCTAACTCGGCCTGCTGATCAGCTACGGCTTTGGCTTCGATCGCCTCGCGTTCTTCGTCGGCCTCTGCCAGTACAGCCGCCTTGCGGCGGGACCAGAAATCGCGGGCTTCGGTCATTGCACGATCCTCCGCGGGGCGCGATAGACATCCGAGTCCTGTCGTATGCGGGCATCTCCACGCCCGTCTTCAACAAGATCGACGCGCTTCTTGTCCCGGCGGCGTTTGACAAATTCTTCATCCCGCCGGTGCAATTGTGCGAAGTCGCGCACCCAGGCGATCAGGCCGTCAGTCATGGGGATCTTCTCAACAATCTCTTCGCCGGTATCGGCGTAGTCTTGTCCTTCGAAAGGAGACGCGGTGATGAGAACAGCGTTCAAGGGGCGATCACCTTCAAGTTCGTCGCGTAGCACGAGATAGATAGATGGCTGTCCGTCTGCCAGATTGGTCAGATACGCTTCGGTCTCATCGGGCCAAAGGGTAAGGGGAAGGGTGGCGGCGTGGTATTCGACGGCATCACCTTCGCGACGCAGCTCGACCCAATCCGCCGGGCCTGCGCCCGGCAACGCCGCCACGGCGCGCCAACTCCATCGCGCCCAGCGGGTCACTCCGGGTGTTTTGCGCACAACGACGCCAACAGGCATTTCAATCTGGCTTGCGGCCTTCGCCACTGGCTCCTCCCCGGAAGGCTCTCCCCTGCCTTCCACGTGATGTACTATGGTACATAACTCAGTCATCTGCCAAGCCCAGAGTGATATGAAAATGTCGCAATCACCAACTGTTTATTCGTATTTTTTCCCATGAAAAGTTGCGGTGAAATCAAAATGTGAAAAATAATGCATGTTTTTTCGTTTTGAGGACTGCCTCGCATTGCCGCCGACGTGATTTAGCCTAAGGTGCAAGAGGACGGAAAGAAGACCCCGGGGGAGGATATGGCCGCAAAACTCTTGCTTTGCGATTGCGCAGGAACTCAGGCGCTGAATTCTGAGCTGATATCTTCAACGTGCGGTTTGGAATGCTCGAAGGTTCACACTGCGCTTTGTACGCGTGAGATTGGAGCCGCTGCTGAGTTCTTGCAACAAGAGGACGGCATTGTCGTTGCCTGCCAGCAGGAGGCCTCGGTCTTTTCTGAACTTGCGGATGAACTGGGGGTGAACCAGCCAGGGTTCGTCGATTTACGAGATCGCGCTGGTTGGTCGGAAGAGGGGCAAGATGCCTCTCCAAAGATCGCAGCGCTGGCGGCCGAAGCAATGCTGCCCCAACCGG
>NZ_SMMF01000935.1:72678-77101 GCF_009711355.1 Roseibium sp. RKSG952
TCTGGCGATGTGGCGTTTGATCTGGCTCAGCGCCTGTCTGCGGTGCTTGCAGTAACTGTTCTTGCCACAGATGACACCGAACCAATGAGCCGGGACTATGATGTTGTGCGTGGGCAGATAAATTCACTCAGTGGTGCGCTGGGCGGCTTTAGCCTGCGTATAGACAATCTGCAGCAGCTTGAGCCTGGCGGTCGCGGTGGATTTGGGTGGAGCGGATCACGTGATGGTGCCGTTTCGCGTTGTGATATTGTTATTGATCTAACAGGTGGCACGCCCCTGGTTACTGCGCCCGACAAGCGAGAGGGATATCTAAGGGTTGAACCGCGAGATGCGGTCGCGATCGCGGCTTTGGCATTCGATGCGGCCCAATTGGTCGGGACTTTTGAAAAGCCTCTTTATGTTCGTGTCGAAGAGACTCTGTGCGCACATTCGCGAGCCGAACAGGTGGGATGTTCGAATTGTCTGGATATCTGTCCAACCGGAGCAATCACACCTGCAGGAGAGCATGTTGAAATTGATCCGATGATTTGTGCGGGCTGCGGAGAATGTGCAGCGCTGTGTCCGTCAACAGCGATCACGTATGAAGATCCGCCAGTTTCTGCTCTGCTCTCAAGGATGCACATTCTGGCCCGAACCTATCGCCGGGCGGGTGGGCAGGCGCCCAGGCTTTTGGTGCATGATGATCATGGCGCTCAGATGATCCGTATGGCCGCTCGTTTTGGTCGTGGTTTGCCCGCTGATGTCATTCCTCTGGAATTGGGAGTAGTTTCCGGGTTTGGACATGCCGAGATGCTGGCCGGGCTCGCCCATGGCTTTGCGCGGGTCGATGTACTGATGTCACCTAAAACGGAGCGAGATGCTTTGGAGCGCGAGCTTATTCTTGCACAGGCTATAGGGGGGCAGGAAGGTCTTGGTCTGATTGATGAGGCGGATCCGGATGCCCTGACGCAACTTCTCTATACGCAGAATGTGCCAGCGCCGTTGCAGGACGCCGTATTGCCTTTGGGTAATCGTCGTCAAATCTCTCGCCTTGCGGCGCAGGCGTTGAACCCCGAAGCAGCGGAGCCGCTGACACTGCCAGAAAACGCTCCGTATGGCGCAATCGCCGTCGACACAGATGCCTGTACCCTTTGTCTTAGTTGTGTTTCGCTCTGCCCGTCAGGGGCTCTGATCGATAATCCCGATATGCCACAGCTCAATTTTCAGGAAGATGCTTGCCTGCAATGCGGGTTGTGCCGGACCATCTGTCCGGAAAACGCGATCACGCTGGTGCCACAACTGAACCTGAGCGACGACGCGCTATCTCAGAAGGTACTGAACGAGGAAGAACCCTTTGCCTGCGTCGAATGCGGGGCTTTGTTCGGCGTAAAGTCCACCGTTGAACGGATCATGGAGAAGCTTTCGGGTACGCATCCAAGGTTTGCGACATCCGAGCAGGCTAGAATGATCCAGATGTGCGATGACTGCCGGATTCAGGCGCAGTTCCACAGTCAGGACAACCCGTTCACATCAAATCCCAAACCAAAGGTTGTGACCACGGACGACTATTTCGGTAAGCGCAGGGATCACTGAAGTTGAAGGGGGGCGCCCAGATCAGCAGCAGATACTACGGCGACAAAGGCAAGAATGGCTTCAAGCTCTTCTTGAGTGATTGCCAGAGGGAAGATGGGCGATGGGCGCTGAGGATCAAACGGAGGCGTAATGCCTTCGATCTGAGTAAAGGCGGGATGCGGGTTAAGCACATAGAACGCCTCGAACCGTTCGGACCAGTCCGGCATCGCGCGCAAGACCGCAAAGGACGGGGTCGAGCCCAATCCATTCATGCGGTTCTGAGGGCCTATGACATGACATCGCCCGCAATGGGTCAGAGACAGCTCCTCTCCAAGGGCGGCATCGCCGTCGATCTCGATCTCCTCTTCCATGGCGGCAATCTCGAAACTAGCACTGAAGGGGAGACCATCTGCTGGGGCAAAACTCTCGACGGTCCGTTTACCGATGTCAGAAAGCAGCCAGTCGCGAAACCTAAGTTGTCGTGCGTCGTCTTCGATACGCAGGTGGTAGATGATAGCGTCGCGTTCAAACACCGGATCACCCGGGGGGCCGACCGCCAGCTCCATTTCGCCGGTTTCTGCTGCAACAACGCGGATCCCGGTCTTGAGTGAGAAGCGTGGGAGAATATGTTTGAGGAGACCGGATTGCTGTACCTCATCCGGCGCTGCAAGGCCAAGTTCCTCCTGCGACCAAGAGGGACTGGCGTAGAGCGTCAGGCTCAGGCACAACAACACACAGCGCATGGCCTAACCTAACGGTGATCGGCTAAATGCGTCAAATGAACTGAATGAGACGGAGACCCATGCGATGAGCGGCGATTACAATATGTCGATGCGCAAATTCCTCAAGCAGGTTGGTGTGACCAGCCAGCAGGCGATTGAGGAAGGCTTGCGTAAGGCGGGAAGCCCCGCGGGCAAGAGCTTTGAGGCCAAGATGGTTCTGACCATCGATGGGCTGGAGGTCGAGCATGTGGTGACAGGTCAGATCAAGGACGGCGACGCATGAGCATTCGCGACGCGGTTCTCGCGAACCTGAAAAAGATCACAGACCCGGTTTCCGGTCAGGACATTGTCAGCGCCGGTATCGTACGTGCGCTGAATGTTGAAAACGACACTGTGCGTTTCGTGCTGGAGATTGATCCGAAGCAGGCAGACAAGATGGAGCCGGTAAGGGCCACCGCAGAAAAAGCTGCGCAGATGGTCGAAGGCGTGTCCAAAGTGTCTGCAATGCTGACAGCGCATTCGGATAAGGCGCCACCAGATCTGAAACCCAAACCGAAACCCTCGCAGACCGGCCCTCAGGCCGTACCGGGTGTGGACCGGATCATCGCTGTCGCTTCGGGCAAAGGCGGCGTGGGTAAATCGACCGTGTCGGCGAACCTGGCCTGTGCATTGGCAGCCGAAGGCCGTCGGGTTGGATTGCTGGACGCGGATGTTTACGGCCCGTCACAACCTCGAATGCTGGGTGTTTCCGGTCGTCCGGCCAGCCCCGACGGAAAGACAATCCTGCCTCTGCGTAATCACGGCGTCACAATGATGTCGATGGGGCTGATGACGAACGAAGGACAGGCGGTTGTCTGGCGTGGACCGATGTTGATGGGGGCCTTGCAGCAGATGATGAGTCAGGTGCAATGGGGCGCGCTGGATGTGCTGATCGTCGACCTTCCACCCGGAACAGGTGATGTACAGCTGACCTTGAGCCAGAAGTTCAAGGTGGACGGTGCCATCGTCGTGTCGACACCTCAGGACGTTGCGCTGATTGACGCGCGTAAGGGGATCGACATGTTCCGGCAGCTCAAGACGCCGATTGTCGGAATGATCGAAAACATGTCCACCCACATCTGCTCGAACTGCGGGCACGAGGAACATGTGTTTGGTCATGGTGGTGTTGCTAACGAAGCGGCAGCATTGGATGTGCCTCTGCTTGGTGAGATTCCTTTGCATCTGGATATCCGGGTGGCGGCTGATGGGGGTGCGCCCATCGTGGTCAGCAAACCTGACAGTCCTCAGGCAGAGGCGTTCCGGCGTATCGCTCGTGACCTGATTGCCAAAGGTAACGCATGAGCGAACCGGTCTTTCCCCCCTTGCTGACGGGCCATCCTGTGCAGGGTGGGGAAGACCCGTTTGAACGCGCTCAGGCCATGGCAGCACTGGGCTGCGATGCTGGCAGCGTAGTCTATAACATTCAGGCAGACCGTTTGCGCGTGGCGATCGTTTTCGCGCCCGAGGTTTCGCTGCAGGACGCGATGGCAATGCTTCCGCTATGTGCGATTGGTTTCCAGAACGCGCTGGGCGCGTTGGCCCCGCCTGAGGTGGCGGTGCATCTTGGGTGGGACGGACTAATCTGTGTGAACGGTGCGAAATGCGGTCAGTTTCAAACCTCTGCCTCGACTACTGATACAAGTGCCATACCGGATTGGCTGGTGGTTGGATGGGAACTTGCCTTGCTGCAAACCGGCGATGCACCCGGTGATAATCCGGATGTTACCGCGCTCTATGACGAAGGCTGTGCAGATGTTTCGCCGACACAGCTTGTCGAAAGCTGGTCACGCCATATGCTGACATGGCTCAATCGCTGGCAGGACGAGGGGAATGCCCCCTTGCACAGTGAATGGATGGGCTTGCTGCGCGGGGTAGGTGAGCCGTTAGGAGATCAGGGTGTGTTTCTCGGCACGGATGAGCGGTTTGGAATGTTGATCCGTGATGGTGCCGATACGCATCTGCGCCCGCTGACGCAATTGTTGGAGACCACCCGATGAAACTGGCCCGTGCAATCCACTTTGATGAAAGCGACATGAATGTCTTTCACTCTCCGGCAAGAACCGGTGAGTGGTGCATATCCGGGGGATTTGAGTTTTCAAACTGGGGCGAAG
>NZ_SMMF01000187.1:0-339 GCF_009711355.1 Roseibium sp. RKSG952
CGCCCGGACACCAGATTCAACCATAGCTCGCGGTGATCTGGCCGGTGGGAAGTCCCGCGCCCCCGCACACTAGGGATGCGGGGGCAGGAAACGATGCGAATTGACGGTGGGTCTTGCTATCGTTTGTGATCCGGCATGAGGAAAAGCCAGATCAGGTGTCCATAGGGAAGGACATCTCCGCATAGCCCCTTTTGCACGCCTTGGGTTATCCCGGCTGCGACGTGCGCGGGAACGAAAACGGTATTCGCCCAATTTGTTAGCCGGAGAAGGCCGTAACCGCGCGAACCTGCCTGCAATTCCCCAAACCTTACCATCCAACATCACCGGAGCATTCCCATG
>NZ_SMMF01000829.1:0-13704 GCF_009711355.1 Roseibium sp. RKSG952
ATCCACGCCCCTGCGAGAGGGGCGACGGCCTATGCATATCCTATTGTCATTACAAATAGGTTGCCGGGCAAAACGCGAAACCCCATGCCATGCTAGCCAAAATGAAACCAGAACGCATGACCAAGGCCAAAAGTACCAAATATGTCAAAGAGCTGAGTTTGGCGCGAACCTTACCGGAATTCGAGGCAGCCTTACTGTTCGCGCTTTTTCTGTCAATCAATGTCTGCGCGCCAAGTACAATATCAAAGATTACCGAATAAAAACCTGCACCAGTCTGACCGCCATTGGAATAATCAGATTATGAGAACGCCTCCAAGATCGGCCGCCGGTTTTGCGCCCACATGTTCCACTTTCCGTTGCCAGTTCGAACCCAGATAATAATATCTCAAACTGTCCAGCTTGGGATCAATGATGCGCTCAAGCCGGTTTTTTAGTTTGGTCCACTGTGCCGGATCGACTTCAATCTCGAAGACGGAATACTGGACACGTTGGCCATAATCCAGACATGCCTTTGCAACCGACCTCAAACGCTTTGCGCCGTCACCTTCCGAAACGGCAACGTCATAAGTCACCAACACCAGCATTGCCAAAACCTCATGTCCAAAACCAGGGGGGATATGCGTCCAGATCGTTTCGCAAATACCGGCTCAGCAATTGAGCCTGAAGGTAGGGCACCAGACCGAATGGTGCCTTTTCACCGAGGAATTTGTGAGACTTTTCCTCCTTCTTCCGGCTTTGCCAAGCATCAAGGACCAGTTTTCTTGCCTCATCGGACAAGAGCACGGCTCCGCTTTCCTGACGCTGAAAATCCTTTGCACGGATTTGCCGCCTGTTGACCAGCGACAACATCAGACGATCAGCAAAGATCGGTCGCAGTTCCTCCATGAGGTCAAGCGCGAGGCTTGGCCGCCCGGGACGGTCGCGGTGCAGGAAACCCACGGCCGGATCAAGGCCAACGCTTTCGCAAGCCGCCCGGCAATCAAGGGTGAGAAGGGTGTAGAGGAACGACAACAAGGCATTGACCGGGTCCAAAGGCGGTCTTCGCGACCGGCCGAACCAGCAAATCTCCGCATCAGGCGATCTGATCAGATGGTTCATCATGGAAAAATAAAGACTTGATGCTTCGCCTTCCAACCCGCGTAATTCATCCAGTCCGGATCCCGGCAGTTCAATTCTCCGCAAGATTCTGGCGAGCCGGTTTTCCACCGACGACAGACCGGCTGCCGCCCGAGGTTCATACTCATCCCGGTAGTCGCGAAGCGCCCGCATCAACACGGAGCGCTGATTGAACACCTTTCCAATGAGCAAGGAGCGGACGACCGTTTCCGGGGCTTCCGAGGCCGCATATTGTGCCCTTCTCAGAAGAACATTGCCGCTCACCGGCCCTTCAACACGTGCCTGAAACCGGCCGTTTCGATCAAGCAGGACGAGTGCAATACCCTTGTTCGCGCATGCCGCTATCAACGCCGGAGAAATATGGATGCCTCCAAACACCACGACTGACGCCAGCATGTGAAACGGCACTCTTGCCCGTTCCTGCTGATCGATTTCGGCGACCAGATTTTCCCCCTCCTTGCGTAACGCGGCACCGGGCGTCGTGACATAGACCGTGTTCAGAAATTTTTTCATGTGTCATCTGCCGCCAGTGCCGTTTTCAAGAACCGGCTGCGCCAGGCAGACACCGAGCGTCCGGCGATTTCGGGGCGGCAGAGAGGCTTCAAGGAACAAGCCCGGCAGCGGCTTTTCCTGTCCGTTGGCGGTGGCGTCTGCAGACTTTCAAGAATGCCGGCCAGTGACATGACCGTTTCTTCGGTCAGACCCCGCAAGTCCCGGTCCATCGGCACGATAACCCGCCGTTTCGTTTGCGCATAAAAGAGTGCGCCTGCCGGAACCGCTGCGCCGGTCATTTCCTCAAGGCACAGGGCCTGCGCACAAAGTTGAACTTCGTCAGCCCTGTGGTGTTTGGGCTTGCCGCGCTTGTATTCCACCGGGAAAGGGGTTTCCTGTGTCCCTTCCCCTTTCAGGTATTCAACCAGATCGGCAACGCCCGTCAGGTTCAGCCGCCGGGAGCCGACCGGAACGGCCATCACCCGGCGTGCGCCCTTGTTCCAGCGGCGCCCGCCCTTGTCGGCCACAGCGTGCAGGACATCGCCTTCCGCGGTGAACCTGTTCTCCTCCCAAAGCCGCTCCAGATGGATAAGCGCTGCCTGACGCAGGCAATAGACCGCGTGTTGCAGGGCGGAAATAGGGATCGGCTCCGTCACCTTGTGCTCACCACCTCCGGCTAAAGCAATTCGAGGATCTCAATCCCCGTGGGGCAATTCGCCTGATCGATCTCGACCATGTAATCGGCAAACTTGCGCGCAGGCGGCGTGTTGCCGATCCCCTTGTCGTCAACATCACGGAATACGCCATCGATATTGCGACCGATCTTCACAAGCTCGAACAGCTTGTGCGCAGGTGCATTGCCGAGAGCGTTTTGATGCTTGAACACAATCAGCTTGCGAACCGCCATTTCACCGCGTGCTGCCGAACGGTCATGTTCGAACATGTTCGACAAGGCCTCCCAAAGCAGTTCCAGATCATTTTCAGAAAACCCCGTCCGTTCGGCAAATTTCGCCGAGACAAAACCGTGGGCGACATAAAGGCCATAGGGCACGATATGCTTGCGCCCCATGGTGCGGTTGTCGACGCGCTGCGAACTGTCGTCGCCTTCCGCCTTCTGTTTTTTCTCCGCTTCGTTGGTTGCCGCCATGCGCGTGATCGAGACTTCCAGCGGCATGATCGGCTCGACCGATCGCGCAAAACTCATCTGGACCGGCCCCTTGACCTGACCGCAATTGATGCCGGTCGACATGACGGCCCCGAACGTGCGCACGTCAAAGAAATTGCCGCACATGAAATCGCGCAGCCGGATGGCTTCATGATCGTCCTTGGGGTTGAGCTTTGCGGCCTTGTCCAGCTTTGCCTCTTCCGGACGAAGTGCCTTGTAGGCCTGACGGTGCTTTTCGTTCAGGATCGCACCTTCCTCGACGTAGATGTGGTGGCCGTCGGTTCCACCATGCGCAAGATCGACATAATTGCGGATCTTGCGTTTCAAACTGACATCGGACACCAGCCCCTTGTTGGTTTCAGGGTCCAGCCGGGGCAGATTGCCTGCGTCCGGGTCACCGTTCGGGTTTCCATTGATGACCTCGAACACAAGAGCAAAGTCATAGCGGTTGGAAAGAACTGTCATTCACCATTCTCCACGGCCGGTGCGGTGTCATCGGGTTTCTTGAAAAATTCACTGCGCTGGTGATAGTAGCCAAGGCTGAACAGAGCCTGTTCTTCGGCGGCAAGGTAAGCCGGGAACGGGTCTTGGTCGGGCGCCATCTGGTCCATGATCTGTGAAATCAGTTTTTCCAGATTGACTTTCCGGCCCGGAGACTGCTTGCCGATCTTCGACAGGTGGTTGACCGACCCGCTGTCAAGCAGCGCGAACACCTTTCTCGGTTGCGCCGAGGCTGAACCGTAAAATTTGTCCTTGATCGTGGCATTCACCTTTGACCCAAGGGCTGCGATCTGCACTTGTTCGTAAGCGGCAAACAATCGGCCAAGCTGATAGCCCCGGTCAGGGTAATCCGGGTTCAATGCCATGGGCACCTCCATCTTGAAATTTCTGATCAGAACAGCCTTGAGGATCCCCACCCTGAGCGCATTCACGTCGCCGTCAGCCCGAAAGCGCATCAACACGGCTGACAAAAGGGTCTGCGGGTAGCGGGTGCCAGACAGAATGGCACGCATCCACTCGCCCGCAAGATTTGGCGCAACATTATCGCGCTTGCGCAAGACAGCCGTCTCGTTGAGATACTGCCAAAGCGGCGGATAGCCGTCACGCGGCGGGGGAGCGATGTCCATATCGGAGAGAAACCGCTGATAGTTCCGGGTCAAATTTCCGAACGTGTTTTCGTAGTAAAACCGGACCGACAGACGGGCGGCATTGGGCGCCAGTCCCAAAACGAAGAAACGGACGTCCTCATCCAGTTCCGTGTCCAACTCGCAAAGCCGCTTGCCTTGCCGTATCCGCTCCAGCAGGGCCCTGACGCTTTTTGTCCGGGTTTGTTCCGCAGCTTTGACTTCTTCAGCCTTTGGTGATTGTTCGCCAGGGTCCCCGTCTTCCGCAGACTCCCAAAAGCTTGCAAATATGGCTTCTGCGGTTTCGGCAGCTTCCAGACTGGACGCATCCGCCCAGAAAACGGTCGACGCGTCTCCGATTTGGATGCGATGGCCGCTGTCTTTCTCCAGATAGCGATTGAGAACAGTGGTGTAGGCAAAGGCCGCCCGTTCGGATACGGGGGCGTTGTCCCCCTGTTCATGACCATAGGAGGTGAAAGCGTCAAGGTTGAAGGACACGAGGGATGCACCCGAAGACTGGGCGCCCCATACACCTTTGATAGACCGGTGCAATCGCGCAGTTGCCCCGTGCTCACCCGTGACAAGGCAAACCCGTGCTTCGCCCTGCCCAGCTTGCTGAAACTTGCTAAGCAGATCTTTCGAAACCGTGCGATCATGAAGAAACACGCTGTTTCGGCGATCTTCCTCAAACGCAAAAATCGCGTTCAGGTCCTTTAAGTCTTCGCACCAGTCTGGAGCCTGAAAGTGATCAGGTGTCCAATGCTTTAAAAACGCTGCGAGCGCTTTCACGCCCACATCTTCGACACCTTCAAGCAAATGCAAATGATGCGAGACAAACGCTGCATGTTCATCGGCGGTCCGTTTTCCATCGCCAGCGGTCACCCCCAAAACATAGGAGGTCTTGTCCCAAAATGTATTCGGGGCAATGCCGGAAGCACGTTTCACCGACGCAGGCACCAGCATCTGGCGTGGCTGTGGTTTGCGTCCGGTCTTGTCGCGAAGGTCGATCACATGCGCAACAGAGCCATCAGCATTCAGCGAAATGCAAAAGCCGATCTTCTCCATCGAAAACCCGAAGGGCGGCGCATCCGGTAGCCTGTCATAGGCCCGGACAAGAGCAGGCAGGATACTCATCGGCGGATCTCCTCCGAACCGGGCTCAGGAACACGCACGATCCCGTCTTCCATCACAGCCCGGAAAAACAGCGAGGGCCTTCCACGAGCCTGATGGTCGATGTCCCAGAGCATGAAGCCGAAATCACGGGTTTCGGAAATGGCCTTTGGCAAGGGCTGATCCGGCGGGATCAGCTCAAAACCTGCGGCAAACTCGCGCGTTCCGAGGCAGGGTTGATGAAAGCACTGGCCGCGTGAGGCCCGGCGATTGAAGATATCGAGATGTTTTCCTTCATTGTCATCCGGCCCGGCCCTGGCCGTCAGCACGAAATGCGCCTCGATGATATAACAAGGCCTGACCAAGACGGTGGATGCGCGCTGCTGCCGGTCCTCGTCTGCGAGCAACTGGAGTCCGGCGAGGTCCCCCCGCTTCATGGCGGACTTGATCTTTGCGGCAGGCGCCTTGTGGCCCACTTCATTGCGGCGGATGGATTGATAGCGGATGGGCTCAAGCACATGGATCGCATCAACGATCCAGCGGATCGCCGGCTTCCAGTGAATGGCCTCAAGAATGCCCCGCGCGGCCGACGGTGTCATCACGTCATAGCTGACGCGCTCGATCTTGAGCTCTGGCCGGGTGAAACAGGCAATCCCCCCAGACCTTCAAACGAATTCCATATGACATTTACCCCCCCCCACACCTAAATCAAAACTTGATGATCTCCGAGATATTCGACCTCCTCCCAAATCAAACCGGTCCCTTCCCGGTACAGGCTGTGGTTGGTCAATACCGCGAATTGATCTCCCCGTATCCTCGCGTGAGAAAAAGCAACGTGACCATTCCTGATCAGGGCATCGCGGTCCTTCGGAGGAACTTGCACAAGATAGGATTGCAACTCTCTGGCGATTCGACCAGATGAAATATCCGGATTGCCCAGCATGGCAAGTGCCTGCCGAGACTTCTCGTCCAGATCGACAATCACCGGCACCTGTCCGCTTTCGATCATCCGGAACTTCTCGGCAGCCGTCCGGTAGGAGAAATCCGTTTCCGGCTTACCGGCCTTGCCTCTGCGTATCCTGAAAAGCTCCAGAATTCCGTCAGCATCCAGCCCGTTCCCCAACCGCCAGTAGACCTCGCCAAAATAGTCTGAAATCGCCTCCAGACTGAGCAGGTCCGGATGGTTTCCGGCGATCCGGGCCGTGTCGCCAATGAGAGACGCAATTTCGCGCGGCGGCTTGTAATCCGGTGCCTTGAACACCCGGACGATACTGTCTTCGACAGACCGCCTGCCCTCCCTGTTGCAACGCCCGGCCGCCTGAATGACCTGATCAAGACCCGCTTCAGCGCGCCAGACAGCCGGGAAGTCCAGATCCACCCCGGCTTCAACAAGGCTTGTTGCAATAACCCGGCAAGGCTGATTGCCAGTCAGCCGGTTGCGGATGTCTTTGATGATTTTGCGCCGATCAGCCGCACATTGGCGTGTTGTCAGATGGATAAGCCCCTCTATTCCTGCCCCCCTTGCTTCCTCGTATAGCTCAAGCGCATGCTTGCGGCTGTTGACGATGATCAGGGACTGGGAGTGGCTGGACAAGGCATCGCACAAGTCCTGATTTGACTGCTCCCCCACATAGCGGATGATGGCGCGTTTGAGATGCTCGGCCAACGCCACCGGGTCTGGCGCAAGTTCACGGTCTTTCAGATCAAGGCCACTTTCAAGTGATTGCTTGTCCAACGCGGGCTGGGTCGCCGTGCATAAAACGATCGTACAGCCATAATTTTCTGCAAGCTGTTCCAGCATGCGCATGACCGGCAGCAACCGTTTACGCGGGATCGTCTGCGCCTCATCCAGAATAATGATGCTGCCCGCGATATTATGCAGTTTCCGGCATTTCGACGGCCTAGCAGCAAACAGGCTTTCAAACAGCTGGACATTCGTCGTCACCACGACGGGCGCCGCCCAGTCCTCCATCGCCAGTTTCAACTTGTCTTTCTGTTGCCGGTCTTCACGGTTTCGGGATTTGGAAGCCTCCTCCTCGTCGATTGCGGAATGATGTTCAAGAATATGGTCCTCGCCAAGAATTTTCCGGAACTCATCGGCGGTCTGGTCGATGATCGAAGTGAACGGAATCGCGTAGATGATCCGCCAGTGACCGTAATTCTGCGCGTGATCCAGCGCAAAACCCAGCGAGGCAAGCGTCTTGCCACCGCCGGTCGGAACAGTCAGGGTAAACAGGCCAGGCTTTTGGGCTGCCTGCTCACGCGCATGCTCCAAAATCTGCCAACGCAACCGGTTAACGTCATTGGCGAGATCTTTCTTGCTCTTCAACGCGGCATCAAAACTTGACATGAACTCCGGCAGAAGCGCCTGTAAAGTAGGCCAATCCCGGTCTATCTGCAGTCCCTCGAGCCCTGTGTAATATGCTTCCGTATCCTTGAAGTCTGCATCCACCAGACAGGAAAAAACCATCCGGCCGATGACTGAAAACGCAAACGCCGAGTCCGGCCCTCTCATCGCCTGCGCAAACTCTGGCACCAAATTATCCGGGACATCGGGAAGCTCTTCCGTCCAGACCGGATCAAGCTCAGGCAAATCCTTCAACAAACGCCGGTCAAGGCAGGCATCTTCACCGCCAGAGCGGTCCGGCAAACCCGCATGATGCCCCGCAATGGAATAGGCAATCAGTTCAGCAATGAGGAATTCCTGCGCCGTGTTGAAATCAAGCCGCAGAACCTCTTTTGCTCCGGCTGTGGCGTGATCAACGGCTATGCTCTTTCCGCAAAGCCTTAGCTGAAACCGCAGGCAATATTTCCCGAGATCATGATAAAGTCCTGCAAGCCTTGCAGCCGAACCAAGGTGTAATAGCGCCCCGAAGATAGCCGCTTTTTCGGCTGCGGAAACAAGATGCTCGCTTAGACCTTGCCAGTCATCGTGCGATTCACTCTTGCCTGAATGCGCATAGTATTTTGCCATTTCGTCATTCTAGTGCCCTGCATACGGGCATGCTTCTATTCCAAATTCATCAGCCACTATAATAATTTGGAAACAACGGAATACAATTATTAATTACATTATTTGCCCTATAAATCTTAAAGGTGAATTTTTATAAGCCGCTTCACTCCTGTCGACCGCTTCATCACCTGAATTCCCTTGTGCCTCAAAAGCGGCGCTGCCCGGTCAACCGCATTGCCAAGTGCGTTCGCCTTTTTCGGCCAGAACTGGGAACGCCGGAAATCCTCGCTCACAATCCGGTCGAGATGCGCCAGCAACTCGGTCGCGGTCCCCTCCCATCCGTTGGTCGGATGCTCTTCGCGGATGAATTTCAGAATTGCGACTGCGACCGGATCGGATTCGAAAACGGCTTCTGTCGTGGCTTGCCGGTTAGCCGTGTAGGCGTCCATGAAGGCGCCCGTTTCCCAGCCAAGCCCCGGTTCGGCTGCTGCCATCATGTGGGCGAAATCGGCCATGCGGGGTTTATGTGTAAGATTCGTTTCATCCCAATGCCGCAAGGCGGAAGACACGGCATCCAGTAGGGCGCCGAGTACGCCCGGCCGGACGGCTTCCCAAACCGTCCAGAATTCGTCTTCGGACTGGCGCGAGGTTTCATCGATCCTGAGAAGCCGGACGGTCAAGGAGCGTTCCGCCAGATCCGCGCGTTCCGTCAGGCTGGGAATACCATTGAGAAGCACCGGTCTTGCGCCCTGAAACCAGAACGGGTCGGCATCCGAATGCAGTTTGCGCGTCACGAAACCCGCCCCGGTCGACAGGCGGCAAATGGCATCCGAAAACCACGCTTCGACCTTCGAAACATTGTCGAAGGACATGACATGGCCACTCATGGCCATCACAAAGAAATCCCGCTCGTCTTTCGGTGTTGCCAGAGCTGCCACATGGCTTGGATCGGTCAGGCTGCGCAAGAGGCGCGCCATGGTTGATTTGCCGCTCCCCTGTTCGCCTCCCAAGGCCAGAACGGGAAAGGTCTTGTTTCTGCCGAACAGGCTCGCCACCAGCCAGGTAACGATCAGCTTGAAATCGTCATCACCGGAATTCACGAACGACCGGAATTCTTCGATCATGCCGCCTTTTTCCGGGTCAGGCAGCGCGGCCATGGTCTCGCTCCGGATGAATTTGACCGGGGGATGTTCCATGACGTCCCAGCCATGCCGGTTGATCCTGACCGCGCGCCAATGATCGTCGCACAGATCCAGCCAGACCGTTTCGCCGTCCCAGCCGCTGCGCAGCATTGCGGGATGTTGCGGACCTTCCGTGATCGCGCGGACTTCCAGAATCCGCAAGGCGTCGGAGATGGTCTGGCTTGATGGCACGGTGCCGGTCTGATGATAGGCTTTCGCTGCAAGCCAACGCTTGAATGCTGCGCTGTCAATCCGTCTGTGTTCGAAATGACCGTTGATCTTGACCGATGCATAGGCCTGTTTTTCGGGCGAATGCCACAACTCGGCTTCTTCGGCCGCTGACAGGATCGGTGCGGGTTTCTTCTGTTTGCCCTTTGGTGCCGTTTTCCGTGTGCGCGTCTTGGCCTTTCGTCCGGGTTGTTCAGACTGGACCGGAATGGCCGAAATCAGGAAGTCTTGAGCCTGTGTTTCCGTCCAGCCGCTCTCAAGGGCATCGGCAGCATCCCAACCAGCCGGACTGGATGTCGGTGCTTGAAGGCAGGAAACGGCTTTTGCACCGGCGTCAATGATCAGTTTTGCGGCCGTTTCCGCAAATTTGGTTCCTGCCGGATCGGCATCCGGCCACAGAATGACTTTACGACTGATGAGAGGGGACCAATCGGCCTTTTGGGCTGCATTCGAACCACCAGGCGATGTCATGCAAACGTAACCGGGAAGCAGGATTTGCGCGGCGTCAGCAGCTTTTTCGCCTTCGCAAATCACAACGGTTGCTTGTGGGTTTGCGGCAAGCCGGTCCAGCCCGTAAAGCGGCCGCGCCTCCGGCCAGATCTGCCAGCGCCAGCACAAGGCTCCAGGTTCTTCAAAAAGCGCAAGCGGCCGAAAACTTTTGCCCTCGTTCGGCCGGTCAAACCGGAAAACAAACCCGAGTATGCAGGCGCCCTGATCGCGGTAGGTCCAGACCTTGGAAGGCGCGCCCAAGCTAGGGTGCCGGGCAGGCGGTGCCGGGGCTGAAACCGGCACAGGCACGACACATCGCCGTTTCGGGTCTGTCTGCGCCATCCGATAGGCATCATCATCAAGACGCGCAAAGGGGTCATCATGCATATGGATCAATTCCCAACATATGGGCAATCCGCAAAGCGGCCTGCTTTTGGCTCAGATCGAACAGAAACGCTGCAAGGGCAACGAGATCGCCACCCTTGTCGCCTGTCGCGAAGTCGGCCCATTTGCCGGTTGAAAGATTCACCTTGAAGGAGCCGGGCCGGTGGTCGGTCCGGCGGGGATTGCGGGTCACCCATTCTTGGCCTTCTTGCCGTCCATGCGGTAGCCAACGGCGGCAAAGACTGTCTGAATGCATGAGCGCCGTTTTGGCGATACGGGCGAAATCAATCGTGATCGGGTGGTTCATTTGACCCTTCCCTTGAAAACCGGAAGTGCCTTGACGAGGTTGCCAAGGGATTGCCAGTCATCCGGGCATTCAGGTTCCCGGGTTGAATTCTCGACAGGCTGTTTCAGCCGTTCACGGCATTCGTTTGAGCATGGTTCGCCGTGATGCCGGGGCGATTGCCCCGGCACTGAGTACGGTTTCGAAGTCATGTTCGACCTCAGCTGGTACTTGTGAATTGCTTTCGATTCGCGTCGATCCAGGCGTCCAGATCTTCCGGCATGTACCGGACTGCCCGGCCGAACTTTACAAAGACCGGGCCACCGCCGCGCCCTCTCCAGGCCTGAACGGATCGAACGGAGACGCCCAGATACTGAGCGGTTTCATTTTCATCGAGAGCCTTGTTTTGAAGGATCTCTGCAAGTCGCCCCATAGCCACTCCCAACGTTGGTTAACGATGAGATTAGACTGGCTTGCTTCATGTCTTCGAAATAGGGGCAGGAAATCAAATAGCTTCCCTGATTTGATTTATCTTTTTGTTATTTCTATCTATTTTTGAAAGCCGACCAGAGCTTTTCCATGGAGATGTCGCGTGTTTGTCCCACAATTTTAAAAAGTGCGATGTCGACAAATTGGGAAAATTTGACTGTACCAGCTCCCGCACCTCGGCTTTGTTGCAAAACGGCTTGTGATCAAAAAAGTTCTGTTTCATCCACTCGATTACAGCCCGGTCTGAAATAGGCGCGTTTTTCACCGGTCCAGCGAATGTTGATTCATTGACGTAGAATTCAATTGCTTCAAATTTCTGAACAATCTTCCTTCCACTGTAGCGGCATACCGAGTTTTCTTTCCAGCAGATCCGCAGTTGTTCGGGAAGGGTAGCCCAATCCGCTTTGGTAATTTTTTCGCGTATTCCGGAAGATACTCGGCCAAAGACAACAATACGCCCTTCAGAGATTAAGTTGAGAAATTGCGCCAGTGCACCGTAAATTGACCGGTAGGCCTCAAAAACCGACTCAGGTTTTGCAGGAATGATTCTTGGTTCGCCCACCGTGACCAATACCACTCTGGTCGGATACCTTCCAAAAACAGGCCGTGCCTTCAGGTTGGGAACTCTTTCCCGTCTCTTCTTTGCCGGGATAGTGCGCTGTCCTGCTCGTTGCCTGACATGGCCTTCGATATCCATTTTGAAAGTTATTTTGCCACCGTTGTGGCTTTCCAGAAACTCCTGCGCTGTGTTTGGAAAACCGGGAAAGTCCCTCTTCGCAATTTCATTGTGATTTTGAATGGAATTGTTGTTCCAAATCACCGCCTCAAAAGCTTGAGCAAACGTCAGTCCGTTAACCTTCTTGAGAAATCCAATAGAAAACTCAAATTGCATATCAGAGCGTCCCAATCGCTTTATGGCGCATTGGGAAGCAGCCTAAGGTTGGGCAAACCGCATAATCAAGAGTGAGGTGAAGGCATTTTTTCGCGGAATTTGCCGCGTCTGTTACCACCAAAAGCGTTTGGTTGGTTGGACATTTTGAATGCCGAAATTACTCGTCTTGTTTGCGACCCAAGCCGGTCTCGCCAGAGACCGGGTGGCCTGAGAGACCTGCTTCAACCCTCTCTCCAATAGCTTCCGATAGGGCGCGGATCGGATTGTGATCCGTATTTACGTAACGGTTCGTGGTGCTGAGATTGCTATGTCTGAGCAAATGGCTGATCATGAAAGCATTGCCGCCAGCCTGTGCAGCAAAGGTTCCGATGGTGTGGCGAAGGTCGTGCAAGCGAACATCCTCAAGCCCGGCATATTTGCGTATCCTTTGCCACGCATTCTCAACCACCTCTTTTGCAACATGGCGGTTCAAATCGTGTTCACGAGGTAAAACATACCTGCTTTCCTGCAACTCCGTTTGACAGCGCTTTAGAAGCGCAAGAACACCATTGCTGACCGGATGCGGCTTACGCCCGTCACCTTTCCGGCTCGGCAACGCCAGCATGCCCTTGTCCATATCAACATGGGACCACTCGAGGGTCAGGACTTCTGACAGTCTGGCACCGGTAAGAAGAAGCAAACGGATTGCAAGCAATGCAACCGGGCTGACACGAGTGCGGCGGTCTTCTTCGTTCGGGGGCAAGTGTTTTCTCGTTTTGCCATTTGCCTTGATTTCCCAAGGCAAGCCGATTGCCTCGGCTTCGTTCAAAATGTTACCCAATCTGGACAACTCGGCATCAGACAAGAAACGGTCGCGTTCGTTTTCCTTGTATCTCTTGATCATGCGCACCGGATTGCTTTGCTCAGGACGCCAGCCCCACACCTCCGCCAAGTTAAACGCCTTTGACAGGATGGACAGGGATTGGTTGGCCTGCCGTGGCGTGTTTCCAAGTTTGCTATGCAAAACAGCAACATCCTTGCGGGTGATTTCTGACAATTTCAGGCTTCCGAGATTCGGCCGAACGATTTTCTTGAGGATGTAATTGACGCCCCTTTGGGTGGTTTGGGCGTTATGGACCAGAACATGCTCCGACCAATAACGGTCCATGAGATCATTGACAGTTGGTGCTGACCTCAGCGCACGCCGGTGCGCCAAAGGATCTTCACCGTTTCGGATTTTGGCAAGCGCGTCCCCGGCCATCCGTTTTCCTTCAACCGGTGTCAAGGCGCCATATTGCCCAAGTGTCAACCGGCGGGACCGGCCCGCGAGTGTTCGGTATTGCAGAATGAATGATTTTTGACCGCTGGGTAAAACGACAATACCGAAGCCCTTCACGTGATCGTCCCAGATAAAATACTGCTTTGCAGATGGTTTGGCAGAATCAATGACGCGCTTTGTAATTTTCGGCATGGTCGCTCCCAACAACATGATGCTGACGGCTTGAAACGCACCGGGAAAGGTTCAAGCGGTAGAGAACACGTTGAATTCAATGCTGTTCTTACAGCCTGACGGCTTTTGACAAGCCTTCAGCATTGACTTCCCCGCAACAACGGTGAAAAGCCTGAATGAAGGTCCGTAGGCCACGATCTGTGTAAGCACTGTGTAAGCAAATGAAAGCGAAATGTAGAGTTATAGTCAATAGTCAGTCGTAGAGAAATTTTTCTAACATATTGATCTGTAGTAATTAATCGTAATTCATAGGATTATGTAGTATTGAGTAAATTCCGTTTCCTAATCTGAGGGTCGCGCGTTCGAATC
>NZ_SMMF01000094.1:0-248 GCF_009711355.1 Roseibium sp. RKSG952
GGAAGGGGTTTGCCGCGCTTCTGGATCACTCGCATGCAAAAACATTCAATTGACTACGAGAATTTTCAGAATTGTAGCACCATGTTTGAAACCGCTCAAATCGCCGGCAGTTCAATCGCCTTCAAAAACACTCAGACAGCTGTAAAAATGATCAAGAAACAATAATATCCTGAGAATTCGCTCAATTCCCAATGTGTAAGTGCGGATTTCCCATTTGATCTTCGGTTTCCATCATAGTCGCGATGTGG
>NZ_SMMF01000938.1:0-81528 GCF_009711355.1 Roseibium sp. RKSG952
TGTGTTGCACTTCGCGCTTGAATTCACCCACTGTTCCATACAGGCGCATGATCTGCCTGGAAGCCCCTACCGCTTCTGCCGTCATGACAACCGCAGCGACTGATTTCGCAAAATTCGGCACTTCCCGACTGCGAACGACAGGAGAGATCCGGGATGGTCAACCGGCTCAAATCGCAGCACACAGGTTCGCGGTCTGGGAGCCTTTTTCAAGGTCCCTTGCCGGGTCCGGGACGGCAGCCTGATCAATCAATAACCGGATCCTGCGGAAATACTCGGCCGCCGCTGAAAGAGACTGCGGAAACGCTACACATCCGGCAATGTCCCAGACATGCGCGCGCGTGTGGCTCTGCCACGCAACGGGCTCATCGACCATCGCCATATCGGCCAGATAGACGACGCGATCCGGAACCGGAGCATGGGGTTGAAGAAAGACCTCGATACTTTTGGGCGCAAGCCCGTCGGTCCCCAGTCGCCGGCTGGCAAGCAGCTTCGGGACGGCGTCGTGTATGGCACGTGCGGGCGCAATACCGGCGGAAAAGGCCCGGGCAAAACCTGCGTGTGAATGGTTCAGATAAGCTTCGGCCAACGGCCCCAGCAATGCATTGTCGGGACACACAAACAGAACAGTTGTCTTGCTCACGGAGATCTCTCAGAACGCCAGTTGTCTACATCACTCAGCGGCACCTGATAAAGACCTTCATCAAAACAAGTATGACAATACGAACAAAAACCCTCAAATAGCACAAAAATAAACAAGCCCCTGACAACAACTTCATTGTCAAAATATTGTATTATTTTCTACTCGGATCGAATTATGACACCCAGCGCCGGAAATATGCGGTTGCCGACTCGGATTGCTCCTACAATTCGCCGGATTTGGATTGCCCCCAGAACCGCCAGACACCGGGAGTTGATTTATGCTCCGCATCATGCTGTTGATCACAACGCACTCACCCCAACCTGTCATGACCCCAAACCTGTCGCATTAGGAGCGAAACTATGGCCATTGCAATCTGGTGCATTCTGGCTGCGGCAATTCTGCCGATCGTGACTGTCTTCCCGGCCAAGCTTTCCAAAGAGTTCGACAACACCTTCCCGCGTAATCCGGAATACTGGAAGGAAGGATTTCGAGCGCGCGCTCAAGGCGCACAGGCAAACGGCTTCGAGGCTTTTCCTTTTTTCGCCATAGCCGTGATTGTAGGCATAGGTCAGGGAGGCGATCCCTACTGGATCGACCAACTGGCCCTTCTTTTCATCGCCATGCGGGTTCTCTACATTCTTTGTTACTGGAGCAATCGCGCAACACCACGCTCAATCGCTTGGACTGCAGGCTTTTTTGCCACTGTGGCCATTTTCTCCAGTCCTGTCTGGAGTTGACGTGCAAGGGCCGGGCAAGCGCACCGTCTTATCGAAATTGCATCTGACCCTAGCTTGGCTTAACGATACGGCTAGACTTTTTTCTTGATCTGAGCGGTAAGGACAATTCGTGCGGACCAGCAACCAGACCACAACAACAATTCCAACCCGGTCTACCGAAAGCCACATCAGCAGCTCCGCCGATGCCCACATCGTTGACACACTAATCTCCGAACGCGGCAAGCAGGTGATGGCAACGCCCTGGTGGCCGCTGGTGAGACCGTTTGCCTACAAGATCCTGCGCTACCGCTCTGCCGTGGAGATGGCCGACACGATCGCGCTCATGGAAGCGCAGGATGTGTTTGGCTATCTGAGTTCGTTGTTGAAGCTTGATGTGACGACGCTCGGGCTTGACCGCGTGCCCGCCTCAGGGCCGGTTGTTCTGGTCTCAAATCATCCAACGGGCATCGCGGATGGCATTGTTCTCTTCGACGCAATCAAGCAGCGCCGGTCCGACCTTGCGATCTTCGCCAACCGGGATGCGATCCGGATCAATCCGCGGCTCGCGGAAATGATCATTCCGGTCGAATGGCGTGCAGATTTCAAGAGCCGCGAAAAGACTAAGGAAACCCTGAAACTTGCAGCCTCCGCCTTCAATCAGGAGCGGGTCGTCGTCCTGTTTCCCTCCGGGCGCCTTGCCTATTGGCACAAGGGCAAGCTGACCGAACGCCCCTGGATGACATCGGCCCTTGCGATGGCGCGCAAGAACAAGGCACCGATCATTCCGATCCATATGGGTGGACGCAATTCGGGGCTGTTCTACTTTCTCGCCCGCATCTCGACCGAAATGCGCGATATGACCGTATTTAACGAGCTCTTGAACAAGAAGCATGCGGAGTTCCGGGTGCATTTCGGCAAACCGATTGACCCTTGCGTCCTGGAAGGCGGTGATCTGACCGATCAGGCGGAGCGGCTCAGAGTCCATTGCGCGGAAACGCTCGGCGCCGATCCGGATGCGGAATTCCAGCACTGACAGCATAAATTGCATTTCATCCACAAGCTGGCCGGATCTGTCTTGCGCATGATTGCCGGGAACCGGCGAATAAGACAAAGTGCAGCGAATTCGGAGAAATCGCTGCTCATGCTACAACCGCACCCGGTCCTTGCGGCTGCCCACGGCCCTACGCCCACAATTGCTGACGCGGAACGGATCTTGAGGTCCGTCTTCGGTTACGACGATTTCCGCGGCCGCCAGCGGGAGGTCGTAGAAGCGCTGGTCACCGGCCGGGACGCGCTTGTCCTGTTCCCGACAGGGGCGGGGAAATCGCTGTGCTATCAAATTCCCTCGCTTTGCCGCAATGGCGTTGGCGTTGTTGTCTCGCCGCTGATTGCCTTGATGAAAGATCAGGTCAATGCGCTCAACGAGGTGGGGGTGCGCGCCGCGGCCCTGAATTCAACCCTGTCTTCGGATGAACAATCGTCCGTGCGCAGCGCGCTTCGAAGGGGCGATCTCGACATCGTCTATGTCACACCGGAACGGCTTGCGACCGAGGGGTTCTGCCGGTTTCTGGACACACTCACGATTTCCCTGTTCGCCATTGACGAAGCCCACTGCGTCAGCCAGTGGGGCCATGATTTCCGGCCCGAATATCTTTCGCTTTCGCTTTTGAAGGAACGGTATCCCGATGTGCCGCGCGTCGCGCTGACGGCAACTGCCGATCCGCATACACGTGTCGATATCGCAAAGAGACTGCAGCTTGAGGAGGCTCCGGTCTTTTCGACCAGTTTCGACCGGCCGAACATCCGCTATGAAATCGTCGAGCGGACCAACCAGCGCCAGCAGCTTCTGGACTTCTTGAAGCGCCATTCCGGGTGCAGCGGCATCGTATATTGCCTGTCGCGCGCCAAGGTCGAGGATATTGCCGGCTGGCTGAATGGAAAAGGCATCCGGGCTCTGCCCTATCATGCCGGTCTGTCCCAGGATGTCCGGGCGACCAACCAGGACGCCTTCCTGCTGGAAGAAGAGTTGTGCCTTGTGGCCACCGTTGCCTTCGGCATGGGGATCGACAAGCCGAATGTACGCTATGTCGCCCATCTGGACCTGCCCTCGTCCGTCGAGGCCTATTATCAGGAAACCGGGCGTGCCGGACGTGATGGAGCCCCGGCCGATGCATTCATGTCCTACGGCATGGCGGACATGGTGCAACGCCAGCGCATGATCGCCGAGGGCGATGCTCCCGACGACATCAAACGCGCCGAAAGAGCCAAGCTCAATGCACTGCTTGGCATATGCGAAACGACCGGCTGCCGCAGACAGGCCCTGCTGGCCCATTTTGGCGAACATTACCCCAAGCCCTGCGGCAACTGCGACACCTGTTCAGCGCCTGTCGAGACATGGGATGGCACGGAAGCGGCCCAAAAGCTGATGTCGGCAGTCTATCGCACGGGCCAGCGGTTCGGTCTGGGCCATGTCATAGATGTCCTGCTGGGCAAGGAAACCGACAAGATTGCGCGGTTCGGCCATGACCGGCTGTCGGTCTATGGGGTCGGCAGCGAACATTCCGCCAAGCTGTGGCAATCAGTGGCCCGGCAGCTGGTTGCAAGCAATCTGATGGAGGTCAACCACGCCCAGTTCGGCGCAATCGTTTTGACCGAAAGCGCACGTGACGTCTTGCGCGGCGACCGGCAGGTCTTGCTCCGAAAGGACCGGCAGGCAGCCCAGCAACGCAGCAAGCTCTCCGGGCGGTCAGCCTCGATTTCGGACGAACTGGACCCCGAAGACAGGATCCTGTTCGACCGGCTGCGGCGATTGCGAACCGAAATTGCCCGCGAAAACGGTGTGCCGCCCTATCTGGTCTTCCCTGATGCGACGCTGGCTGGAATGGCTCAGGCGCGCCCGGTCAACGAAGATGCTCTCCTGCGGATCTCCGGGGTCGGACAATCAAAGCTGGAAAAATACGGCGAAGAGTTTCTGGACCTCGTCAACGCCTTCGAAGCGGGTCTCTAGCTCACTTTCTTGCCAGACGCCGAAGGCAGACAGCACCGGAACACCAATGCAAGTTCTTCAAGTTTTGTCTGATCCGGCTGGTCCAGAAACGCCTTGATGGTGTTGCTCAAAACCCGGTGCGTGCTTCTGAACTCACGCAGCCGGCCGAAGGATTTTCCCAGCCTGTAGATTTCGCCGACCTTGTCCTTTGAAAAAAACTCGAGTGCTGCGATGCCCAGCACAATCCCGAGGTCAGCCCGGACACGCGCGCTCACATCATGAGCCACGAGAAACGCAAAAAGGCCGACGACAAATTTCTTTTCACTGCTCGGCTCCCCGTTGTCGGCACCGGCACGCGACATCACCAGACGGATCACCTGAACCGTGGCCGCCGCTCCGAATTCCGTCGGCCCGTTGGTGTCTTCGATTTCGAGCTTAGCCGCTTCAAGCAGCGGATCCAGCCGGGCACGCAAGCGGTTCTCGACGGCCGCAGCCTGCAGCGCCATGACAAACTCCGGCTCTTTCGCAGTCGTCTTCTGGAACAGCCCGAACATGCCAATGCCCCCGGCTCAACCCCTGATCAAACAGGATAACTCACGCTGCGGATTCAATCAAATAAGCGTCCATTTCAGGCCAGTGCATGCAAGTGCAGAAACTGTCCCCGGCCCAGAGACGAAAAACGCCACGGCCATTCCGTCTGCATTGAGCAGGAATGACCGTGGCGCCGAACTAAGGTGAAGGCGGGTTGCCGGTCAGCTGCCTGCTTTGGGAATACCCTTATAGGCCTGATCGCCCCAGACCTGCTTGACCGTCTGGTCGCGGCCACAGGCCTTGCGATAGCCTTCGTAGGCCTCCGACCGCTTGACATAGCCAAAGCGTGTCAGCGTGCGCGCATCGCTTTTGTAGTAGCCCTGATGATAATCTTCCGCAGGCCAGAAAACGACCGGGCCTTCAACAGGTGTCACGACATTCCGGCCGAGCCGTTGTTCCGCCTTTGCCACAGCGCCGCGCGCAGCCGTTGCCTGTGCGTCGTCCAGCGGATAAATCGCAGTCGAATAGGAAAAGCCCCGGTCGCAGAACTGGCCGTCCGGATCCGTGACGTCGATGGTGCGCAGGAAAATGTCGACCAACTGGCGATAGCTGATCCGGCTTTCGTCAAATTCCACCTGCACGACTTCACGATGCCCGCCGCGCCCATGGTTCTTGTAGGTCGGGTTCGAGGTTTCGCCGCCTGCATACCCGGACACCACATCCCGCACACCAGGCACCTTCTCCAGATCCGCTTCGACACACCAGAAACAGCCGCCGGCGAAAACGGCCGTTTCCGCATGGGCGGGGGCCGAGAAACCCAAAACAGCCGCAGTCAGCGTTCCGGTCAAAAGCGATTTCATCCGCATGGCGCACTCCCAGTCTTGCCGATTGCCTGAAGACTTAATGCCAATTGTGGCAGCTGTCAGGTCCCGTGGGCGCAACCTCGCGCGGCTGTGATGCAAGGTGAACGGGTACCCTGCCGGGTGTTCCGGCGCGGACGTGCACTGGAATGTCCTAACTTTCGTTCGAATTGCCGCTGCAACCGCCTGCTTTCGAATTGACGATGCAAAACCGGTGGCCACTCGGCGCTTCCATGACCACCCAGTTCTCAAAGGTCTCATGCACCCTGGCACCAAGCCCTTCAAGGCGGTCAACCTCCGCCGGCACATTGCCGGACACCAGATCCAGATGGATGCGCGGAGCATGGTCGACGGCTTGCAGCAGGATACCGATCTCCCCCGGCTTGCCGGTGAGACGCCGGTAGCGCGGGTTCTTGACTGTCGTCTCAAGCGTCCTGCCAAGCGTTTCCGCCCAAAAGGCGGCATGTTTGTCGAGGTCATCCCCCGGACAATCAATCACGAAATCCTCAAGCCGGCTTTCGGGCATGATGGAGCTCCCCTTAAAGTTTATAGTACAAAACAAGAACATTATTGTTTGGCATGCAAGCGCAAATGTTCCCAACGAACTCCACATGCCAAAAGAGACCGTTTGCGTTTGGGCAAGATCACATGGCTGGGGCCCATGATGCTTTTGCGGTCGGATAAAAAAAAGCGGGCCGAATGGCCCGCTTCGAAAAATCACCCGAACATGAGCGCGTCAGACGCGGCGCTCGACCAGCATCTTCTTGATCTCGGCAATGGCCTTGGCGGGGTTCAAGCCCTTGGGGCAAGCCTGGGAACAATTCATGATCGTGTGGCAACGATAAAGCCGGAACGGATCCTCGAGATTGTCGAGCCGTTCGCCGGTCGCCTCGTCGCGGCTGTCAATCAGCCAGCGGTAGGCCTGCAGCAGAACCGCCGGGCCGAGATAGCGGTCGCCGTTCCACCAGTAGCTCGGGCAGGAGGTTGAACAGCACGCACACAGGATGCACTCGTAAAGGCCATCAAGCTTGACCCGGTCCTCGTGGCTTTGCAGCCATTCCTTTTCCGGCGCGGGCGTCGTGGTTTGCAGCCATGGCTCGATGGAACGGTGCTGGGCGTAGAACCGTGTCAGGTCCGGCACCAGATCCTTGACCACCGGCATATGCGGCAGGGGATAGATCTTGACGACGTCGCCCGCCACCTCGTCCATGCCCTTGGTGCAGGCGAGCGTGTTGGTGCCGTCGATGTTCATTGCACAGGACCCGCAAATGCCTTCGCGGCAGGACCGGCGGAAGGTCAGCGTCGGGTCGATCTTGTTCTTGATGTAGATAAGCCCGTCGAGAACCATCGGACCGCAATCGTCCCGGTCGATAAAATAGGTATCGACCCTCGGGTTCCGGCCTTCATCCGGATTCCAGCGGTAAATCCGGTATTCGGTCAGATTGGCCGCACCTTCCGGCTTGTCCCAGACCTTGCCTTCCGTCACCTGCGAGTTCCGGGGAAGCGTCAGCTGAACCATCTTTCAATGCTCCGCGTTTGGGCCCTCAAGTCGCGTCCGGGCCATCCAAATTCAAAGGTGTCCGCTTTTCAGCTCAAACACCATGTTGTCTTTCGTCTCACCGGTCCTGATGTAACCGGCCTCCGCCAATGCAGGCAGACAATCTTCCGTCCAGTGCGGGCGGCAATTGGTTTCCAGAAGCAAGGCCCCTGGCCAAAGGCCTTTTGGTGCCAGCTTGAGAAACGGCAAAAGAGCACGATCCTCAAAGCCCTCCACATCAATCTTCATGACGTCGACACGGCTCAGACCGGCCTCTTGCACGACGTCAAGCAGCGGCCGGACCGCCACTTTCCTCGGGCGCCAGTCACCGGCCCATTCACCGGTCGTCAGATCCTCGACAAGCGTCGCAAATCCGCAGTTGCTCGGCTCATGCCACAAGGACAATTCGCCAGCCTCCGCACCGACCGCCGTTTGCGCAAGCTCGACTGCGGCAAGATCGTTGGCCGCAATGTTGAACGCCAGCTTGCCTGCGGTCTCCGGATTGGCCTCGATCGCCAGAACCCTTGCGCCCCGCTTGGCCGCAAACAGCGAATAGGTGCCGACATTGGCCCCGACATCGACGAACACCGAGCCCGGCTTGATCAGCGGCCGAAGCAGCTGATGTTCAGCCCTTTCCGGCAACCGTCCCTTGGCGAGGATCTTGCGGTCATCATAGTTCTGCGCCGGATAGATCCGGAACCGCAGGCCCTCGACTTCCGTGTCATAGGGCCCCTGAAACACCCGGCTGACCAGAGACCTGATACGTTTGCGCAAGACCTTCGACACGTCATGCCGGTCCGCCAGTTTCCAGGCGGCCCGGCCCATCCCCTCGGCGCTGTAGGTGCCGAAGGGGCTGGTCGTGTCTATTCTGGCGGCACTTGCGCTCAACGTCCGGTCCGCCCTAGTAGACGCGCGCTTTCGGCGCAATCTTCGCCGGATCGATACCGCCCTGCTGATACGGGGTCAGCGGCTCGGTCACGACAGGACGGTAGTCCAGCTTGACCTTGCCCTCATCATCCACCCAGCTGAGCGTATGCACCCGCCACTCTTCGTCGTTGCGGCCGGACAGCGGCCCGTCCTTGAAGTCTTCGCGGGCATGCGCGCCACGGCTCTCCTTGCGGGCCTCGGCGCTATAAACGGTCGTGATGGCGTTGGCCATCAGGTTTTCCAGTTCCAGCGTCTCGACCAGATCGGAGTTCCAGATCAGGGACCGGTCGGACACCTTGAGATCGCTCATGCCCTTCCAGATGTCGTCCAGACGGCGGCAGCCCTGCTCGAGGGTATCCTGTGTCCGGAACACGGCCGCATCTTCCTGCATGGCGCGCTGCATCTTGTCACGCAGATCCGCCGTCGGCGTCGAACCGCCCGCATGACGGATCTTGTCGAAGCGCGTCATGATCTTCTCGCAAGACGCTTCATTCGGCGTCGGTACGGCCTCTTTCGGATCTACCACTTCAGCCGCCTTGATGGCAGCCGCACGGCCGAACACGACCAGATCGATCAGCGAGTTGGAACCGAGCCGGTTGGCACCGTGAACGGAGGCACAGCCCGCCTCGCCAACGGCCATCAGGCCGGGCTGGATGCGGTTGGGATGGTCACCGGACGCATCAAGCACCTCGCCCCAGTAGTTGGTCGGAATGCCGCCCATGTTGTAGTGGACCGTCGGCAGGACCGGGATCGGTTCCTTGGTCACATCGACACCGGCAAAGATGCGCGCCGATTCCGAGATCCCCGGCAGGCGTTCGGCCAGAAGCGCCGGGTCGAGGTGATCCAGATGCAGGAAGATGTGGTCCTTGTTCTTGCCCACACCCCGGCCTTCGCGGATTTCCATGGTCATGCAGCGGGACACGACGTCACGCGATGCAAGGTCCTTGGCCGACGGCGCATACCGTTCCATGAAACGCTCGCCTTCGGAGTTAACCAGATAGCCCCCCTCGCCGCGCGCGCCCTCGGTGATCAGGCAACCCGAGCCGTAGATGCCGGTCGGGTGGAACTGGACAAACTCCATGTCCTGAAGCGGCAAACCTGCACGCGCCACCATTCCGCCGCCGTCGCCGGTGCAGGTGTGGGCCGAAGTCGCCGAAAAATAGGAGCGGCCATAACCGCCCGTCGCCAGAACAACCATCTTCGCCGAGAAGCGGTGCATGGTGCCGTCATCGAGGTTCCACGCAATCACACCCTGACAGACGCCGTCTTCCGACATGATCAGGTCTAGCGCAAAATACTCTATGTAAAATTCGGCATTGTGGCGCAGCGACTGGCCGTAAAGCGTGTGCAGGATCGCATGGCCGGTCCGGTCGGCAGCCGCACAGGTGCGCTGAACGGGAGGCCCGTCGCCGAAATTCTGCATGTGGCCGCCGAACGGACGCTGATAGATTTTGCCCTCTTCCGTCCTCGAGAACGGAACACCGTAATGCTCCAGCTCGTAAACGGCCTTGGGCGCTTCACGGGCAAGATACTCCATGGCATCGGTATCGCCGAGCCAGTCGGAGCCCTTGACCGTGTCATACATATGCCACTGCCAGCTGTCGGGCGTCATGTTCTGCAGGGAGGCGGCAATGCCCCCTTGCGCTGCGACCGTGTGCGACCGTGTCGGGAACACCTTTGTGATACAGGCCGTGCGCAGGCCCTGCTCGGCCATACCGAGAGTTGCGCGCAAGCCCGCGCCACCGGCGCCGACAACAACCACATCATATTTGTGGTCGACGAAATCGTAGGTTTTGGCCATTCGGATCACCCTCCAAAGCCGATTTTCAAGACGGCGAACAGACAGCCCAAGCCGATCAGGGCGCAGAAAAACGTATTGCCCAGAAGAGCGATCACTTTGAGGCCTTCCGAGCGCACATAGTCCTCGATGATCACCTGCATGCCGAGCTTCATGTGATAGACGCCAGACAGAATCACCAGAAGCATCAGGATCGCGATGATCGGATTGCCAAGCGTCGCGGTCACCTCGTCATAAGTGCCGCCCTGCAGGGCGATGACAAGGATTACGAAAAACGAAATCAGGAAGACATTTGCAACAGCGGTGACACGCTGGCGCCAGAAGTGCTCGGTTCCGTCCTTGGCCGAGCCCAGCCCGCGGACCTTGGCGAGCGGTGTGCGCATATCAGTCATTTTGCTTGTTCCCTCAGCTGACCGCGAAACCGATGATCCAGAGGATGATCGTCAGGCTAATGGAGCCGATGATGGTTGCCTTGGCGAGCCACTCGCGCGCTTCGCGTCCAAAGCCGGCACCCATATCCCAGATGAAATGGCGCAGACCGCCAAGCATGTGGTGCACCAACGCCCAGGTGAAGCCAAACAGGATGATGCGTCCGATGATGGACCCATAGACCGCGTTGGCAACATCGAAATAGGCAGGGCCCGCCGCAGCCGCGATCAGCCACCAGGCGAGAAAGATCGTGCCGACATAGAGCGCCGCTCCGGTGATGCGGTGCAGGATCGACATGACCATCGTCAGGATCGGTTTATAGATCTGAAGATGAGGCGACAGCGGGCGCTTGCCCTGCAGGTCGGCATTTGACATGTAATTTCTCTCCCGTACGACGCTCTTTACGTTTACGTAAACGTAAGAATTAACTAGCGTTGTCCGAGAGGGTTCTACCCCCAACGCCGCGTCGCGTCAAAGCATCACAAGGGCGTAAATGGAAGGAAAATGATGTCAGATCCTTGATTAATTGGTAAAATTGACCTTGCAAGTCCGAATTTCGCCAGACTCTCCGGTGTCTGCCGCCTCAACCGAAAACAGACCAGCCGGTCATCCTTGCAAAGGCTTCCATGGCCTCTGTGCCGAGCTTGGAATTGCCGTATTGATTGAGACCCGGCGACCAGACAGCAATGGAAGCCTTGCCAGGCGCGGCCACCAGAATGCCGCCACCGACACCGCTCTTGCCCGGCAAGCCGACCCGGAAGGCGAAGTCACCTGATCCGTCATAGTGACCGCAGGTCATCATCAGGGCTGCAATCCGCCGGCTCCGGTCTGCTGAAAGCAGGCGCGGCATCCCGGGCGCATCGATCAAAAACCGGCCGGCCATGGCAAGTTGGCGGCAGGACATTTCGATGGCGCACTGATGACAGTAGGTGCCGAGCACCTTGTCCACGTCATTATTCAGATTGTCGCAAGAGGCGAGGTAATGAGCCATCGCGAAGTTCCGGTGTCCGGTGGCCAGCTCCGACCGTGCAACTGTCGCATTGATATGGATGTCATCATCGCCAGCCGCAGCCCGGATGAAATGAAGCAAACCACCCAGGGCTTCCTTCGGAGCCGACATGTCCAGATAGGAGTCGGTCGTGACCAGTGCCCCGGCATTGATAAAGGGATTGCGGGGCACACCTTGTTCCCGCTCCAGTAGAACAATGGAGTCAAAGGCAGACCCTGACGGCTCACGCCCGACCCGCGACCACAAGGAATCCCCCGCATGGCCCAATGCCATGGCGAGCGCAAACACTTTCGACACGGACTGGATCGAGAAGGGGACATCCGCATCACCAGCCACGTAGCAGGCCCCATCGGCGGTCGAAACACAGATCCCGAACTGGTCCGGGTCAATTTTCGCAAGCTGCGGAATATAACGGGCGACCTGCCCCTTTTCCGGCGACAGCCGTGCGTGTTCTGCAATCTCATCCAGGAAACGCTGCATATCAGACCTTATCCAATCAACGGCAGGAGAATACCGGGTCAGACCGCACGCCCGGGTGCAAGACGCTTGTAAAGGTGCATCATGAAAATCGTCGCAAAAATAGGGGTGACCAGATTCAGGATCGGAACGGCCAGTACAGCGGCAATGACCAGTCCCGCCAGAAACACCATGCCGCCCCGGGCCTTGCGAAACCGCTTGGCGTCCTCCGGCGGCATGAAGCGCATCGCGGCGAATTCGAAAAATTCGCGGCCGAGCAGATAGCCATTGACGAGAAAAAACGCGACGAGATTGATCCCGGGCACGAACAGCAGCAAAAGGGCAATGATGTTGCCGGCAATGACGACCCCGGTGAACTTCAGCGTGAGAAAGATCGATTGGCCAAGCGGCAAGGCGCGGCCGGGCGCATCGTTCGGATAGTCCTGACCTTCGACGATATCCGCGATCTGATCCTGAAACAGTCCGGCCAAAAGGGCGGATACCGGTGCGATCAAAAACCCCAGCCCGATGATTGCCCCGATGCCGGTCAGAAGTGAAACGACGGTTTCGAGCCACGGATAGGGAAGCACGAGAAAGCCTGCAACCAGTCCCTGAAGGGCAAGCCAGATCACCAGCAAGACAGCAAGGGTGTAGCCCAGCATCTTGAAAAAGATCGCCCGGAAAGACGGCTGAAAAACCTGTGACATGGCGCGCGAGGCGGCAGAAAACATAGAGAACAATCCATACGCGAAACGGTCATCCCGAAATAGGCGCAGGCCAACTTGAACGCAAGTGCAATGATCTTCCGGAGACGGTCTTCAAATGGCACAAACGCATCCTATCTGAAGGACGGGTTGACCTGACGGCGGGGCGAGATCGTTTATGGAAATTCCCGATGCGCCAAACAGGTTCAGAGATTCAAGACTTCACAATCGGCAGCAAAAGCGTCAACTTCGCATTGTTCGAGAAGGAATTCGGTGTCTACAAACACCTGGTCGAGATGAATGGCCTTAATTTTCAGGAGGTCGCGGACCTCATTCGGGCCACCTGCCAGACTGAATTGAAACCCGGATTTACCTTCATAGACTTGGCCTGTGGAGATTCGGCACTCATGTCACAAGGGCTGAGCACCACCTCCATCGCACAGTATTCCGGTGTGGATGTTTCCGCTGACGCACTCAGGCTCGCTTCGCATAATCTCATGGATGTGCCGTTCAAGAGCACACTGGAACAGCAGGACATGCTTGACGCCCTCGCCGGAATGCGCGGTGAAGCAGACATGATCTGGTGCGGCCTGTCGGTCCACCACTTGGGCACCGACAGGAAACTGGAGTTCATGGAACTTGCCCGGAAAGCCTTGGTGCCGGGTGGCCTTTTGATGATCTATGAACCCGTTCTGGACGAAGACTGCAGCCTGCCCGATTTCAACGCGCGGCTGTTGCCGATTTTGCAGGCCCGTTGGGCAGCCCTTGAAGAGGGCGAATTCAACTACATCTGGCAACACATACTGGATTGCGATCTCCCGGAAACGGCCGCCATGTGGCTGGACCTCGGGCTGCGCGCCGGATATTCAAGCGCTGAAGTCGTCTTCAGCGAACCGATTGATCAATATTGTAGATTGTTCAAGTATCGGAATGCCGCTCTGCTATGAACCTTTACACTCTCCACATACTGGTCATGGCGCGACGAAATTCGCGGACGCAAGTGACTTCGCAAAATTACACTCTTCTTCTAACTGATACGTAAATGCCTTATGGTGATTTTTCTGTGATATTCACATTCGGATCACAGTTTTGTCCGACTATGCGCTACGGGCGCAAGAACCCGGTCGCCATCAAAAGGCACATTCGGGAGGAAAACAATGTCCAATGCTTTCGGATGGGCAGAAGGCAGCTTCGGCGCGCAGCTTGATGCCCTAGAGATTTTTCGCAATGACTGGCAGCTTTACAAAAAGCTGGTCGAGTTGAACCATTTCCATCACGCGGAAGTGGCCGACATTCTTTTTGAAACGCTGCAAGACAGTATGCCGGCTGGATTTTCGTTCCTCGATCTGGCCTGCGGCGATGCCTTGATCACTTCTTTGGTTTTAAGGCAAACTCCGATCGCACTATATCACGGTGTCGATCTGTCCGGGCCAGCCTTGGCGCTTGCTGCAAAAAACCTCGATGCGGTTTCGTGCGACACCAAACTGGAATGCCGGGACATGCTGGACGCTTTGGCGCGGTTGCCAAGGCAATTTGACTTTATCTGGTGCGGGCTCTCGGTTCACCATCTGACGACCATCGAAAAGCGCCTTTTCATGCAAAGGGCATTCAATGCCCTCCGCCCGAACGGGCTGTTGATGATTTATGAGCCTGTGCTGACCGATGGGGACACGCTTTCGGTTTTCAACCGGCGGATGCGGCACCTCCTCAAGGCCCGCTGGCAAGGCCTATCTCCCTCGGAATTCGACCGGATCTGGCGCCATATCGAGGACTGTGACCTGCCCGAAACATCCGACACCTGGTTACGTCTGGGATTGTCAGCCGGATTCTTGCGCAACCGCACTGTCTTCAGCGAACCAGGCGATGGCTATTGCCGGTTGTTCAAATACCGGAAGTGCCCGGAAATGAACTGAGCATCGACATCTCGAGAGGGCTGTATGGAAGGTATTATCCCCTATCTTCAAGTCTCTGGAACAGGGGATGCAATCTCATGGTACGAAACCGTTTTTTCAGCCAGGGAAGTCCGAAGCCGTCTGGTCGCACCAGACGGAACATGCATGAATGCCGAGATCGAAATCGGCGGCACCCGGTTGATGCTTGCCGATGAAATGCCCAAGATCGGATCCTCAAGCCCTCGGACGCTCAACGCAACAACCGTCGTGCTCAACCTGCATGTTCCGGATGCAGATACCGTCCTTCAAAAAGCCATCGATTGCGGAGCGGAGGAAATCTACCCGCTCGAAAACCAGTTCTATGGCGACCGCGCCGGGCGTATCCGCGACCCGTTCGGTCACCACTGGATTATCGCCACGCGGATGGAGGAGGTTTCGGACACCGAAATGCTGTCAAGGTTCCACGCACTGTTTTGAGCTCGTATTTGCGAACCGCAACAGCCGCGCGCCCTCAGAACCGCGTACGGGCCTTGAGCGCCTGGGTCAATGTGCCCTCGTCCAGATAGTCGAGTTCGCCACCGACGGGAACGCCATGGGCGAGCCGCGTGACATTCACGTCGAGCGGGGCCAGTTGGTCCATCACAAAATGCGCGGTGGTCTGTCCCTCAACGGTTGCGCCCACTGCCAGGATCACTTCCTTGACCTCGCCTGATCCGCAGCGTTCCACGAGTTTGGCGAGATTAAGGTCTTCCGGGCCGACACCGTCGAGCGGCGACAAGGTTCCGCCCAGTACATGATAACGTGCATTGATGGCAGCCGCCCGCTCCAGCGCCCAAAGATCTGCCACATCTTCCACAACCACCAGAACGCTCTCGTCCCGGCGCGGATCCGCGCAGATCGCGCAAGGATCGGACGTATCGACCGTTCCGCATGTCGAGCAAATCCCGACCTTGTCAACCGCCACGCCAAGGGCTTCGGCGAGCGGGACCAGCAGCTGATCCTTTTTCTTGATCAGGTGCAGGGCGGCGCGCCGGGCGGAGCGCGGCCCGAGGCCCGGGAGCTTGGCAAGCAGCTGAATCAGCCGCTCGATTTCCGGTCCCGCGACCTTGTTTGGTGCCATGTTTATCGTCTCGACAGGCTCAGAAAGGCAGTTTCATGTTGGCCGGCAAGCCAAGCCCGCCCATCATGTCCTGGGTTTTCTCCTGGATCGCCGCATCGACCTTCACCCGGCCATCGGTATGGGCTGCGATGATCAGGTCTTCCAGAATCTCGCCTTCGCCCTCTTTCAAGAGCGACGGGTCGATCTTGAGACTTTTCATCTCGCCCTTGCCATTCAGAACCACCGTAACCAGACCGGCTCCGGACGTGCCTTCCGCCTCGATCTCGACGATCTGCTCCTGCAGGGAACCCATCTGTTCCTGCATTTGCTTGGCCTGCTTCATCATTTTAAGGAAGTCCATCGACTCAACCTCCAATACATATGGAACGCGACCATTCCGCGCTCGTCATTGTGCCTCGACTTAGGCCAGCTTGCAGCCCCGATCAACCGCAAAACCGCTAGATATCATCACTGTCATCATCACCGAGCGCTTCCGCCAGCAAGGGATCTGCCAGAGCAGGGTCGTCTTCACTGACCTTGACCTGCACATCAATCACCTTGGCCCCTGGAAACTTCTCCAAAAGGGCCGCAACAGTCGGGTGTGAGCGCGCATCGGACAAAAGTTGCGCCTGATTGGCCTCACGCTCTTCGTGAATGGTTGGCCGTCCGGGGCTTTGGCTGACGGACACAATCCAGCGCGTTCCTGTCCACTCCGTCAGTTTGCGCCCGAAATCACCGGCGATATCGGCGGGCGCATCCGGTGTCGGCTGGATTTCAATCCGCCCCTGCTCGATCTTGACGAGCCGCATCTGCCGCTCGATCGCGACCTTCATCGGAATGTCGCGCTTTTCGGACGCAAGTGCCGCGCAATCCTGAAGCGACCGCAGGGCCATGGCGGGCGGCGCAGAGGCTACAGGTGCTGCGATCGGAGCCATGGCCCGCGCCGGTTCAACCCGAGGTGCACCACCTGCAATCGCCGTCAGTTTCGGCCGGGGCTCGATGGATGCGGATGGACCACCACCTTGTGGCCCGTTGCCGCCGGATGGCGCGCCACCGCCAGCCGGAACCGCCCCACCTTGCCGCAGCATGGCCAGCGCCTCTCCCGGATCCGGAAGATCGGCGGCATAGGCAAGCCTGACCAGAACCATGTCGGCCGCGGCCAATGGTTTGGGCGCGGCCTGTACTTCCTGAACGCCCTTCAACAGGATCTGCCAGGCCCGCGACAACAGCCGGATCGACAGCTTTTCGGAAAATTCGCGTCCGCGCAGACGCTCCGCTTCGGTCACCGACGCCTCGTCCGCCGCTTTCGGTGCAACCTTCAGGCGGGTCACAAGATGGGCAAAATCGGCAAGATCGGTCAAAACAACCGCAGGGTCCGCGCCAACCTGATACTGGGCTGCCAATTCTTCCAGCGCCTCTGCCGTGCGCCCGGCCATCAGGTGGTCGAACAGATCGATCACCCGGGCCCGGTCGGCAAGACCGAGCATCTGGCGGACGTCATCGGCGCCGATTTCCCCTGCCCCATGAGCCATCGCCTGATCGAGCAGTGACAGGGAATCGCGTGCCGATCCCTCCCCGGCCCGCGCAATCAGCATCAGCGCTTCATCGGAAATCCGGATGCTTTCCGTGTCCGAAATGCGCCGCAACAGACCAACAAGCTTCGCCTGATCGATCCGGCGCAAGTCGAAGCGCTGACAGCGCGACAAGACCGTGATCGGAACTTTCCGGATTTCCGTGGTGGCGAAAATGAACTTCACATGCTCCGGCGGCTCTTCGAGCGTCTTCAGCAGCCCGTTGAAGGCCGCATTGGAGAGCATGTGCACCTCATCGATGATATAGACCTTGTACCGCGCCGTCGCCGGACGGTAGCGCGATGCATCGATAATCTCCCGAATGTCCCCGATACCGGTATGGGAAGCTGCATCCATCTCGATCACGTCGACATGGCGGCCTTCCATGATCGCGCGGCAATGGGTCCCCTCCCCGGTCAACTTGACCGTCGGCTTGTCCGCCTCTCCAGGAAGTTCGTAATTCAGGCCGCGCGCGAGGATCCGGGCAGTTGTCGTCTTTCCCACACCCCTGACGCCGGTCAGCATCCAGGCCTGCGCGATCCGGCCGGTGTCAAACGCGTTTTCAAGCGTTTGGACCATCGGTTCCTGACCGACGAGATCCTCAAAGGTTTGCGGCCGGTATTTGCGCGCGAGCACACGGTATGCACCGTCTGCCTGCGCCGGTTCGTGAGCGGTATCTTGCGGGAAAGCCATGTCGTCCATGCGCGCACCATAACGAGTTTTCGCGCCAAAGGGTGAGAGCCCTTGTGGATTTTTTTGTGAACCGCCACTTGGCGCTACGCACGATCCCGGCGCGCTTGTGCGAACCGGTCCCAAACAACAATACGAGGCGTGAGGGTGGGAGGCTGGCACGGCGACCCGTGCCGATGCTCGTTAGGGCTGCTTCCTTCCGGACCTGACCCGGTTGGCGAGTGGCTCGTCCACCACCAACCTCCCAAGCGCCTTATATCAGGAACAACGGGGGTGTTGGCAAGAGGGGCCGGGAAAGTTTTCAGGGATGGCCTGGTTTCATGCCTAGCCGCAGCGCCGCACTGCGTGTAGCGTCCCCCGCCAGATCCGGTTGCAAAAATGCCCTTCAGGAGGCCTCCATGATCCAGTTCGATATCAATCCACGTCTTGAAGGCGACAGTCTGTTTGTGACGGATCTCCCGCTTTGTGCGGTTCGCCTCATGAAAGACGCCAACTATCCCTGGCTGCTGCTGATCCCGCGTGCACACGATCTGATCGAGATCATAGATCTTGAACCGGACAAGCAATTGCAGCTCATGAGGGAAATCGCGCAGGTGAGCGAGGCCCTGAAGGTGGTGACAACCTGTGAAAAACTCAATATTGGAGCTCTTGGCAATCAGGTTTCGCAGCTCCATGTTCATGTGATCGGCCGCTTCCGGGACGATCCGGCCTGGCCGGGACCTGTCTGGGGCGCCGTACCGCCGGAGACTTATACCCCGGACAAGTCGGAACACTTGATCGCGAAACTGCGGGATCAACTCTCCGGCTAGACAGCCGCTGCCTACAAGCCTACGACTTCTGGTTCCAGCCCCGCTTTCTTTCCCTCCTTGCAAGGATGCCCGGAATGGCACTAGCTTCGGAAGAGCACGCACCGGACGAAATGAGTTTCATCGCAAACATGCTTGATCGGCAATCGATCCGCCGCAAGGATATCCCGTTTCTCAACGAGCGGCTGGCCCGGCCGGATTGTGAAGTCATATTGTCCACCGCCTACCGGCTGGTGTTTGACGCAAAATCGCGCGGCAAGCTCGGACACCCCCGCGAGCGCGCGCGGCATTTCGGCCTCGACCGGCAAGACCTGATCTTTCTTGGACAAAACAGTGACGGGTCCCGGCCGTTGTTTGCGGGTCTGATCGGGCTCAGCGACGAGGAAGTGGATGCAGACGACAGTCTGTGGGCCAACGACCTGCGCAATCTGGCACTTCAAGGGGTATTCGGCGGGCTGGAACTCGGAGTACTTGCACAAGCCCGGGCCATGCTTCACTGGCACCGGACGCACCGGTTCTGTTCACGCTGTGGCAAACCCACCCAGATGGCGGATGCGGGCTACCGGCGCGAATGCCCCTCCTGCGGCGCGCAACATTTCCCGCGCACGGATCCATGCGTGATCATGCTGATCACGGACGGAGACAGGGCGCTGCTTGGCCGCCCGCCCCGCCTGCCACCGGGCATTTACACGACGCTTGCCGGTTTCATGGAGCCTGGAGAAACGATCGAACAGGCGGTCCGCCGGGAAACACAGGAAGAATCACGGATCGAGGTCGGCGAGGTCCATCTCGTTGCCAATCAGCCCTGGCCGTTTCCATCCAACCTCATGCTCGGCTGCATCGGCAGGGCAACAAGCTCGGAGATTTTCATCGACGACGACGAGCTTGAGGCGTGCGGGTGGTTTACCCGCGATGAAGTCCGGCAGATGGTAAAGGGTACCCATCCGGACGGGTACCGGATCCCCCCCTCCATCTCGATTGCATATGACCTGATTACGGGCTGGCTTGAGGGAACAATCAGCGCGTGACGTTCTGCATTTATTTGACCCACCCCGAAGTTGTCATTGATCCGGTCTCTCCGGTTCCCGACTGGCATCTTTCCGAAACCGGTCTTGAGCGCGCAAGGAAAGCTCTCCAGCTTTCCTTCGCACAAGACATCAAGCGTGTGGTGTCCAGTGCGGAACAAAAGGCACAGGACACGGCACATGTCTTTGCAGACCCCATGGGCCTGCAGGTGCTGACACTGCAGCCGCTGCACGAAAACGATCGCTCGGCAACAGGCTATCTGCCAAAGGGCGATTTTGACCGCACCGCCGATGCCTTTTTCGCCGATCCTTACAATTCGGTTTCAGGCTGGGAGCGCGCAATCGATGCCCAGAGGCGGATTGTTTCAGGTGTTCAGGCCGCTCTCACCCGTATCCCGGAAAACATGCCGATCCTGTTTTGCGGACACGGCGGGGTCGGCACCTTGCTGATGTGCCACCTGATGAACACTCCGATTTCCCGCACACACGATCAAAAACACGCCGGAAGCTGGTTTCGCTTCGACCGCAAGGATCTTGCCGCGCAATCGGCAAACCAACTGGCGTGGACAGCACTCTAAAGTCACTCAATCGAGCACCCGAATTCTGTTAAGCTGAGCATCCATCCAGATCCGGGGAGGATTGGCGTGATCCGGTTATTCTTGATTTCCCTTGCCGCTCTTCTGTCTGCGCCTGATGTAAATGCCGGCCCGCATGATGCGGCCTTCAGGACCTTCCTCAATTCCGAAATTGTGCCGGCTGCCCGCGCACAAGGGGTTTCGCAGGCTGTGCTGGACCGCGAACTGCGCGGCCTGACGCCGGACACCTCCCTGCCCGGCCTTGTCGGCCCCGGCGGCAAGGGCAGGCCACCGAAAATCAATTTTCAGGCGGAGTTCCGGGCACCGGCCGGCTATTTTCGGGACAGCCAATTCAACGCCCTCGTTCCGGGCGGCCGCCGTCTGATGCAGACCCACGCCAGCGCACTTGCCAAAATAGAAGCACGGTATGGTGTGCCCAAACGGATCATTGTTGCAATCTGGGCCCGGGAATCTGCCTATGGCAACGCCAGAATCCCGCATGATGCAATCCGGGTGCTCGCGACCCGTGCCTTCATGGGCCAGCGAACCGACTTCTACAAGAAAGAACTGATTGCAGCGCTCAAGATCCTGCAAAACGGCGATGTCTCCCGGCAAGACATGAAAAGCTCCTGGGGCGGGGCGATGGGCCAGCCGCAATTCCTGCCCTCGTCCTACCTGAAATATGCTGTCGACTTCGATGGCGACGGCAAGCGCGACATCTGGCGCTCACAGGTCGACACAATGGCGTCCATCGCCAATTACCTTTCCCGTCACGGATGGGAAAAAGGCCGGGATTGGGGATATGAGGTTGTCATTCCGGACCACGTCTCCTGTACGCGCGAGGGCCCCGACAACCGCCAGAAGATCTCCGCCTTTGTTCAGGAGGGCGTGACCCGGGTGAGCGGGCGTCCCTTTCCTGCCCATGAAATGAGGCAACCGGGAAACATCCTGATGCCAGCCGGCCGTTACGGTCCAGCCTTCATAGCGACCGGGAATTTTTATGTTTTGAAAGAGTACAATGAATCAGATGTCTATGCGCTTTTTGTCGGGCATCTGGCAGACCGCTACGGAAACAACCGCCGATTTGTGGCGGACTGGAAACCCACCAAGCAAACAACCCGCGGCGCCGTCCGCACACTTCAATCAAAGCTGGAAGGCCAGGGCCACGATGTTGGCGGTGCCGACGGGTTGATCGGCTTCAAGACCCGCCGGTCCATCGGCAAGGCACAGGAAAAATCCGGATACTTCGCAACCTGCTGGATTGGCTAGATGGCGCTGCAGCGGCACATACAACGCCGCATGAAAAACAAAGAACCCCGGAATAGAAACAATTGATTTCGAACACATAGTTTCATCTTATGGATGTTCATGAAGATCTCGCTCTCGTCGAAATCCGGAGTCTGCCGATGTCGTACGGAACCCAGGTCCAGTTGATCCGATACACCGCTTGCGGAGCAACCGGCATCGCTCTTCTGATCGCTATCGCAGTATTTGCCGGGTTGCTTTCGGGTGGGGCAACGGCGAGCGATGTTGCAAAAATCAATTCCTCGCTGGCCATTTACTTTCTGAGCGGTTTTCTGGCGTTGTCCTGTGTTTTGAACCTGCTTGCGCCGCGCACAAGACCACGCCTTATTTTTTTGCTCGGCCTGTTTCCGTTGATGATCGGCTGGCGTATTGCCGCCTTGCATGACCTCTCCTGGATCGAAGCCCTTGGGGGGATTGCCTTTGTCTCCTACCTGGCGCTTTTCGCCATCATCGTTGTCCACGGCCTGAAAACGCCGCAGGAAGACGGCCGCCCCGAAACAACATTTCCCGGTGTCCAGCTGAGCTTTATCCGGCTTTATATCGGACTTGATCTGGTTCCCCACTTCACCGAAAAACTGTTTGCAGGCCCATCTGCCCGTCTTGGGGATGTCAAATCGTTCGAGGCCCTCGGAGTACCGGACGCGCTTGGCTTTGTGTTGCTGGCCGGAACAATCGAGTTCGCGGCGATGATCGGAGTTGGAATGGGCTTGTTGACCCGGCTCGCCTCGATCCTCACCGTCATCTACCTCATCGTGGCGACAATTCTCGGACACCATTTCCAGCTTGGCTTCATATGGGCAACAGCTGGTGGCGGCTGGGAGTATCCGCTTCTCTGGTCCGCGCTAATCCTGAGTTTCGTTCTTGGCGGCGGCCGCTGGCTGTCGCTCGATCAAATCATCTTCGAACGGGTAAAACTGCCGCGCTGGATCGATTTTCTCATGGGCGACACCGGCCCTGTGCGCCGCGATCATCCTTTGCCAAATTCCGGCCAACCGGACAGCACGCATCCGTCTTTGTCAGATCAACGGGAGACTGGTGTGAACGAAGATCCCATCACCAGTGCAAAAGCCTGACGGCATTTGCACTCAGGTATTTTCAAAACCCTATTCGCTGACCACCCCGGCCATCGAAGCCGTTTCCAGCCGGAAGGCCGCCGCCATCAGCGCCTTGGTGTAATCCGTTTGGGGAGCATCGAAAATCTGTTCCGAAGACCCCGCCTCGACCACCTTGCCCTGACGCATCACCACAACTTCATTGGCCAGTGCACGAACCACTTTCAAATCGTGAGAGATGAACAGATAGGCGAGCCCGTGGGCTTTTTGAAGGTCCCGCAAGAGATCGACAACCTGCGCCTGCACGCTCATGTCGAGCGCCGAGGTCGGCTCGTCCAGCATGACGAATTTCGGTTCCAGCACCATGGCCCGTGCGATCGAGATCCGCTGACGCTGACCACCGGAGAACTCATGCGGATAGCGGAAGCGGGTCGACGCATCGAGCCCGACCTCTTCCAGCGCCTTTGCCACCTTCCGGTCCCGCTCCTCTTCGGAGAGCTTCGGAAAATGGACCTTGAGCCCTTCACCGACAATATCGGAGACCGACATGCGCGGACTGAGCGCGCCGAACGGATCCTGAAACACGATCTGCATGTCCCGGCGCAGCGGTCGCATCTGCTTCCAGGAGTTTGCCTGGATCTCCGTGCCGTCAAAACAGATCCTGCCAGTTGACGAGATCATGCGCAGGATCGCGAGCCCGAGCGTCGTCTTGCCCGAGCCGCTTTCGCCGACGATCCCCAGCGTCTGGCCAGCCCGCACCTTGACGTCGATCCCGTCGACCGCCTTGACGTGATCCACGGTCCGGCGCATCAGGCCCCGCTTGATCGGGAACCACACCTTGAGATCATCGGCCTGCACCACAATCGGCTTTGACAGATCCGTTTGCGGCGGCGCGCCCTTGGGTTCGGCGGACAGGAGATGTTTGGTGTAGTCATGCTGTGGCCGGTCAAAAATCTCCTGAACCGGCCCCTGCTCGACGATTTCGCCATTGGTCATCACGCAGACCCGGTCGGCAAACTTGCGCACGATCCCGAGATCATGGGTAATGAACAGCATGGCCATGCCCTGCACCGCCTGCAATTCCTTCAAGAGCTTGAGGATCTGGGCCTGCACGGTGACGTCAAGCGCGGTCGTCGGCTCGTCGGCGATCAGAAGATCCGGCTCGTTGGCCAGCGCCATCGCGATCATGACCCGCTGGCGCTGCCCGCCAGAGAGCTGATGCGGATAGGACCCGAGCCGGCTTTCCGGATCGTGGATCCCGACCTGATGCAGCAATTCCAGAACGCGCTTTCGGGCAGAGGCATCACCCATGCCGCGATGGACTTTCAGGATCTCGGCAACCTGCCGCTCGACCGTGTGCAGCGGATTGAGAGACGTCATCGGCTCCTGAAAGATCATGGAAATCTCGTTTCCACGCACCTTCCGGATACCAGCTTCATTGGCCTTCAGCAGATCCTGACCATTGAACAGGATCTCGCCCGAGGGATGAGACGCGGCAGGATAAGGCAGAAGCTTGAGCACGGACAGGGCCGAGACGGACTTCCCCGACCCGCTTTCGCCGACAAGGGCGACCGTTTCCCCCTTCTTGATGTCAAAGGAGATCCGGTTGACTGCCAAGGTGTCCTTGCCGCCTTGGGTGAAGGCGATCGACAGGTCCTTGACCGACAGGAGAGGCGTTTCAGTCATGGGTCGGCTCCTCACGCCAGGCTCTTGCGCGGATCGAAGGCATCGCGCACCGCTTCGCCGATGAAAATCAAAAGGCTCAACATCAGCGATACGACCACAAATCCGGAAATACCAAGCCACGGAGCCTGCAGGTTGTTCTTGCCCTGGGCCAGCAATTCCCCGAGCGAGGCGGAGCCCGGAGGCAAGCCGAAGCCCAGGAAATCGAGCGCCGTCAGCGTCGAGATCGAACCGTTGAGAATGAAAGGCATGAAGGTTAGCGTTGCCACCATCGCATTGGGCAGGAGGTGCCGCCACATGATCGTGCGATTGGAGACGCCGAGCGCCCGCGCGGCGGCGATATATTCAAAATTCCGGCCCCTCAGGAACTCCGCCCGGACAACCCCGACCAGCGCCACCCAGGAAAATGCCAGCAGGATCGTGAACAGCGTCCAGAACCCCGGCACCAGAACAGACGACACGATCAGGATCAGATAGAGCGTCGGGATCGCGGTCCAGATTTCGATGAACCGCTGGAACAGAAGGTCGACCCAGCCTCCATAATAGCCCTGCACGGCTCCGGCTGCGATGCCGACAACGGAAGAGGCCAGCGTCAGCACCAGGCCGAACAGCACCGAAATCCGGAAACCGTAGATCAGGCGCGCCAGAACGTCCCGGCCCTGATCATCCGTGCCAAACCAGTTCCAGTTGCCAACGATGCAGTTGGGGTCCTGGTCTCCGAGGGGATAGCGCTGACAGCGCTCCTGCTTGTCCATGGTCCAGGACGGTGGCGCGGGTGCGGGCACGGGAATATCGGTGTTGACGGTATTGTAGGAATAACGCACCGGCGGCCAGAGCGCCCAGCCATTGCTGTTGATCTCGTCCTGAATAAACGGATCACGGTAATCGGTAATGGCGAGAAAGCCGCCAAACCGTTCCTCCGGGTATTCCACAAAGACCGGTGCCAGCAATTCGCCCTTGTAATAGACGATCAGAGGCTTGTCGTTGGCAATGAAATTCGCGGCCATTGCCAATACGAACAGGACGAGAAAAATCCAGAGCGAATAAAACCCGCGCCTGTTGGCGCGGAAATTCGCGAGCCGGCGCTGATTGATCGGCGACAGGCGCATTTTCTTGCGCGGAGGAACCGTCTCTTCGGCCAGAGGATTATAGACATCGTAGCCGGCGTCGGAGAGGTGTTTGTCGAGTTTGGTGTCCACAGTCTCAAACCTCCCGCGACTCGAAATCGATCCGCGGATCAATCCATGTATAGGTCAGGTCCGAAATGAGGTTCACGATCAGTCCCATCAGGGAGAAGATGTAAAGGGTCGCAAAAACGACGGCATAATCCCGGTTGATGACGGACTCAAAGCCCAGCAAACCCAGTCCATCAAGCGAGAAGATTGTTTCGATCAGCAGCGATCCGGCGAAGAAGGACGAAATGAACGCTCCCGGAAAGCCGGCGACCACAATCAGCATCGCATTACGGAATACGTGGCCGTAAAGCACTTGCCGCTCTGTCAGCCCCTTGGCACGGGCGGTCTGGACATATTGCTTGCGGATCTCGTCCAGAAAGGAATTTTTGGTCAGCAAGGTGGTCGTGGCAAAGGCCGAAAGAACAAGCGCTGTCAGCGGCAGGACCAGATGCCAGAAATAATCGACAATCCGCTCCGGCCAGGACAGGCTTTGCCAGTTTTCCGAAACGAGGCCGCGCAAGGGAAACAGATCCCAAAACGAACCGCCTGCAAACAGCACGATCAGCAAGACCGCAAACAGGAAACCGGGTATCGCATAGGCCACGACGATAACCCCCGATGTCCAGATATCAAACCTGGAGCCATCGCTCACCGCCTTGCGAATCCCGAGCGGGATCGACACCAGATAGGAGATCAGCGTCATCCAGAGGCCCAGGGAAATCGACACGGGCAGTTTTTCCGCAATCAGGTCCAGAACCCTGATGTCGCGGAAGTAGCTCTCCCCGAAGTCGAACCGGGCGTAGTTCCACAGCATGGTCAAAAACCGTTCAAGCGGCGGCTTGTCGAAACCGAACTGGGTCTCCAGTTCCTTGATGAACTCCGGATCAAGGCCTTGCGCGCCGCGATATTTCGAGGAAACGCTTTCCGCTCCGCTCCCGATGCCGGAGGTATCCGTTGCCGGTCCACCCATGTCGCCGCCGCCGCCGCTGATCCGGGCCGTGGCCGAAACATCGGTGCCCGAGAGCTGGGCGATCACCCGCTCCACCGGCCCACCGGGCGCGAACTGGATGATGATGAAATTCAGGGCCATGATCCCGACAAGGGTCGGTATCATGAGCAGCAAGCGTCTGAGGATATAGGCGCCCATAAAATGCCGTTCGTATCTCGTGAGATGATGGTCTGTCTAACCGGCCATGCCGATCTTATCGGCTTTTTCCCGGTCGAACCACCAGGTCGTTTCAACAGGGAACTCATAATGCGGCGGTTCTTCCGGATAGCCGAAAATGTCCCACATAGCGATTGTGTGGGTTCCCTTGCTCCACTGCGGAACCCAGTATTGCCCCGCGCGCAGGCACCGGTCGAGCGCTCTGGCAGCGACAATCATCTGCTCCCGGCTGGATGCGGCCAGTGCGGCTTCGATCATGGCATCGACTGCAGGCGACGATATGCCTGCGAGATTGTTGCTGCCGGGCGTATCGGCCGACGCGGAACTCCAGAATTGACGAATTGACGTGCCGAGTGTCGGTGTCAGCGAGTATCTCCGGCTGATGACATCGAAATCAAAGTTGTTGAGCCGCGCCTCGTATTGTGCCGGGTCGACAAGGCGGAAGCTTGACGAGATCCCCAAACGTTCGAGACTGTTGATAAACGGCATGGTGATGCGTTCAAACATCGGCACATTGTTCAGGAACTCGATCGTGAGCGGTTGCCCATTCGGATCAACAAGCAGAGCCCCGTCGCGGGTATACCCGGCGTCCTTCAACAACATGGCCGCTTTCCGCAGAAGGCTTCGGTCAAATCCACTGCCATCCGATACGGGCGGTGTCCAGGGCTCTCCAAAAACAGCTTCCGGCAACTGCTCCCGGAATGGGTCCAACAGTACAAGTTCTGCTTCGGACGGCAGCCCTTCCGCCTTCATGTCAGAATTTTCGAAGAAACTTTGGGTACGCTCGTACATCCCGTGGAACAGGTTCTGGTTCGACCATTCGAAATCGAATGCATACCCGATGGCTTCCCGCACCCGCGGATCCTTGAACTTGTCCCGCCTTGTGTTGAAGAACCAGCCTTGAGCACCGGACGGTCTGTTGTCCGGAACGATTTTCTGCTTGACCTTTCCGTCACCAACCGCGGGAAAATTATACTCAGTCGCCCAAATTCTGGAGCTGAACTCCTCCTGAAACGTGACATTCCCCTTCTTGAAGGCTTCAAAGGCAACCTGCGCATCCCGGAAGAATTCCAGGCGGATCACATCGAAGTTAAAATGGCCGGCAACAACCGGCAAATCCTTTGCCCAGTAATCCGTCACCCGGCTGTATTCCACGTACCGCCCCACGGCATGCCTGCCGACCTTGTAAGGCCCCGATGACAGTGGCGGCGTCAGCGTCGACTGTTCGAAATCATAGGTCGTGTAGTATCGCTTGGAAAAGATCGGAAGGCCCGCGACGAGCAACGGCAACTGCCGGGTTTGTTTGCCCGTGAACCCGATCTTGACTTTTTGATTGCCCAAAGCTTCAGCCTGCGCCATTTCGCGAATAGTCTGGCTGATCAGCGGGTGCCCTTTTTCCTTCAGGAGCATGAGGGAAAACGCGACATCTTCCGCGGTCAGCCTGGATCCGTCGTGAAAGCGCGCTTCGGGCCGCAGATTGAAAAAATAGGTGTTTCCATCTTCGGTGATTTCGACGGACTCCGCCAACAATCCGTAAACCGCATCCGGCTCGTCCCACGCACGCACCATCAATGAGTCAAAACACAACTCCATCCTTGGCGGAGCGTCCCCCTTCAAAATGAAGGAATTGAAAGTGTTGTAGGTTTGCGGATTCTGATTGAATTGCCAGCTGGGCGTCTTGAAAGTAAAGCGGCCGCCCTTCGGCGCTCCCGGCACCACATAATCGAAACTCTTGAAATCCGGGCCGTATTTAAGGTCTCCAAAAACGGACAGTCCGTGCAACGGACCCTTGCCGGGATCCGCGAACGCGCGTGTGCCGATTGGCAAAGCGGTTGCAAGTGCCGCAGCACCCGTCAGTTTCAGAAATTGCCGCCGGTCGGCCCCGTTCCGCTTACTCATTTCGGCGCTCCCGTCTTCTCCGCCAGCGCCTCATCGTACCACCAGATCGTCGGGAACCCGAAGGTGTATTCCGGCATGGTCTCGGGATGGCCAAACCGGTTCCAGCGGGCGGTCCGATCAATGTTGAGATACCATTGCGGGATCACATAATGGTTGGCCATCAACGCACGATCCAGTGCGCGCGTCGATGCGACCAGTTCCTTGCGGTCTGTCGCAAAAACGACCTTGTCGATCAACGCATCAATGCCCTTGTCCGCTATCCCTGCGTAATTTTGCGATTGTTCCTGATCGGCAGCTTCACTTCCCCAATAATTTCGCTGCTCGTTCCCGGGCGAAAGTGACTGCGCCCACCCCAGGGTGGTCATATCAAAATCACGGCTGCGAATGCGGTTGATGTATTGCGGCGTATCGAGAACGCGAACACTCATATCAATACCGATCCGATTGAGATTTTCGACGTAAGGCAAGGCATACCGTTCGGAAGACTTCTGGGAATCGACAAACTCGATCGTAAACGGCTCACCGGTCTTGTCATTCACAAGAGTGCCGCCTTCCAGCCGGTATCCGGCTTCCCTTAGCAATTTCAGCGCTTCCCGCAGATTTCCGCGCAATTTCCGCGAATCGCCGTTGACCGGGTTTCGATAGACCTGATCAAAGACTTCCGGAGGCACAAGATCCTGAACTTCCTCCAGAATTTCAAGCTCGCGCCCTGAAGCGGCCCCCGAGGACGCCAGTTCGGTTCCGGCAAAGAACGAGTCAATGCGTTTATATTGATCAAAGAAAACCGTGCGATTGGTCGTTTCAAAATCGAAAGCAAGATTCAAGGCCTTGCGGACCCGAACATCCTTGAACTTGTCCCGGCGCAAATTGACAACAAAAGCCTGCATGATCCCGGTCGCCTTGTCGTCGAATGTCTCCAGAACAACATCGCCCGCTTCGACCGCTGGAAACTTGTATCCGGTAGCCCAATTCTTTGCGACATTCTCGAGACGGAAATCATACTGATCCCCCTTGAAAGCCTCAAAGGCGACCGTGCCATCCAGAAAGGAGATATAGCGGATTTCATCAAAATTGTTGGTCCCGACCCGGATCGGCAACTCCGCGCCCCAGTACTCCGGAACCCGCTCATACGTGACTTGCCGGTTGGCATCAAAATCCTTGATCCTGTATGGTCCGGAGCCGAGCGGCGGCTCAAGTGACGTGCTTCTGGTAATATCACGCGGTTCACCGTCCGGACCGGTCCCTTGCCACCAGTGTTTCGGGAGGATCGTCAAATTACCGATGATCTTGGGCAGCTCCCGGTTCCCTGAGCCGTCGAACGTGAACCGGACAACATTGTCACCAACAACCTCGGCCTTTTCAACGTGGTGGTAATAGAACCGTTGCCGCGGGTCGAGATCTGTGACCGTTTCGAATGACCAGACCACATCCTCCGCGCTCACCGGTTGACCGTCATGCCATTTGGCGTTCGGGTTCATCCGATACTCGACCCAAGAGTAATCCTCCGGATATCGAAGCGCCTCGGCCAGCACACCATATTGCGCGCTGATGTCGGCTTCATCGAGGCTCGGCTCCATCAAGCTTTCGTAAATCAGCAACAGGCCCGGAACGATGTTTCCCTTTGGCAGGAACAGGTTAAAGGAGTCGAAGCCACCACTCGTCGACAGACGCACCAGTCCGCCCTTCGGTGCATCCGGATTGACGTAATCGAAATGTTTGGTGCCGGGGCCGTATTTCGGTTCGCCGTTCAAAGCTGCCGCATGCCGCCACTCCGGTTCTTCAGTGGCTGCACTCTGTTGCGGAAAGAAAAAACAAAGACCCAGTATCGCGAGAACTGCAGCGTTTTTTGCGAAGGGCAGTCCAGGAACGGCGGTCCTTGGTTTCATACTATATCTCCGGCGCTTATACGCTCAACATGGGCACAGTGGACGTTCGGTAAAGTTTAGGCAGACGGCGCCCGCCCGTCACCCTCTTTCAAATAACATTGCCGGATTTTAATAGGGAAATGAACTTGCAAACTATGATTGTGCATTCACCTGGCGAGACTTGCGATTTGATGTGGGTCCCGGTTGTTAACTGTTCGCCAAGATATGGGATCTTGTGGTCCTGCGCATCAAAAAGGCCGCCCTCAAGGAAGGCGGCCTATCGTCACAAGTGCAAATGCGCGTAACGGTGTATCACTGAGCCGGAAGCGGCTTCGGATTTGCCGAAAGATTGCGCAGATAGGCGATGATGTCCGCCCGCTCTTCCGGCTTTCTGAGACCTGCAAAGCCCATCGACGTCCCGGACAGGTACTTCTTCGGCGCTGCGAGGAAGTTGTCGAGGTTCTCGTAGGTCCATTCCGGGTTTTCTTCGCCATAAGCCGCCATCGCGGACGAATAGTTGAAGCCATCATGTCCACCCGGCTTGCGGCCGACAATGTCATACAGGGCCGGGCCAACCTTGTTGGCGCCACCCTGGTCGAAGGAATGGCAGGCCGCGCACTTCTTGGCGACATTTTCACCCTTGGACGCAGAAGCGGCAAACAGACGCTCGCCAAGCGGAACGACATCCGGCTCGGCCGTAACGGTGGACGTGTCGTCTTCCGGTGTCTCCAACACGATATCATAGCCGGGCTCGCCCGGTATCGTCGGCTCGAAAATGATGTCCGAGACGATCCCGACACCCATGGTCAGGATAAGTACCATCAAAACCGCCCCCGCGGCTTTGTTTAGCGTGAAGGAATCCATTCTCTCCGGCTCCAAGCTTATACGCGTCCGGGTCCGTGGCAGGACCACGAACCCAGCTCGACCTCTCTATTTTGGCCGGACCCTACAAATTTTTTGACCTCGCTGTCCATAGGTTTAAAAGACGTCGAACTACGACATTCGGACGCGGCCCCTGTTTTCTACAGGTTCAAGGCATCCGTAGCACTTGGAGATCAGCTTGAGTTCTGCACTCGTCATCATTCCGGCCCGTTTGGGTGCGACCCGTCTACCGAGAAAACCCCTTGCAGACATCTGCGGCAAGCCGATGATCGTTCGGGTTGTCGACCAGGCCAGAAATGCGGGGATCGGCCGTGCCGTCGTGGCCTGTGATCATCCGGACATCAAAGCCGCCGTCGAAGCCCATGGCGGCGAGGCCGTCATGACCAGCCCCGACCACGAGTCCGGCTCTGACCGGATCCAGGAAGCCGCAAACACAATTGATCCGGATCGACACTATGATGTCGTTTTGAACCTGCAAGGCGATGTTCCGCTGATCGAGCCCGCGGCCGTGCAGGCTGCGTTCAAGCCACTGGAGGATCCGGCAGTCGACATCGGTACGATCATGACCGACATTACCGATAGTGAATTTCGCGACGATCCGAGCTTCGTCAAGACGGTCACCACACCGCTGCCCAATGGCTGTCACCGGGCGCTGTATTTCACCCGCGCCACCGCGCCGACCGGCGATGGACCCATCTTCCAGCATATCGGCGTCTATGCCTACCGCCGGCAGGCTTTGGACAAATTTGTGAGCCTCCCGCCCTCGCCGCTGGAAATCCGGGAAAAGCTGGAGCAACTGCGCGCGCTTGAGGCCGGTATGCGAATTGATGTCAGCATCATCGACAGCGCACCGATGGATGTGAACACCCCTGACGATCTTGAACGCGCACGCCAAGCGCTTTCCTGATCAAGACGACCTGCCTTAGAAAGACCCTCATGACCGACCGAAAGAAAATCGTATTCCAGGGCGAACTCGGTGCCAACTCGCATATGGCCTGCCGCAATGTCTATCCGGACTATGAGGCCATCCCTTGCGCCACCTTCGAGGATTGTTTTACGGCAATCGAGAACGGTGATGCCGATCTTGGCATGATCCCGGTCGAGAACTCCGTCGCCGGTCGTGTCGCCGATATTCACTACCTGTTGCCGAATTCAAACCTCAGCATCATTGGCGAATACTTTCTGCCGATCCGGTTTCAGCTGGTTGCCCCGAAGGGCGCAACGCTGGACGGCCTGAAGTCGGTTCAAAGCCATGTCATGGCCCTTGGCCAGTGCCGGAAAATCATTCGCGAACTCGGTTTGACACCAATCATTGGTGCCGACACTGCCGGGTCGGCCCGCCAGATCGCGGAAATGAACGATCCAAGTGCTGCAGCCCTTGCGCCCGCCATGGCCGCCGAGGCCTATGGGCTCGACATCCTGCGCAGCGATGTCGAAGACGCGGCCCACAACACGACCCGTTTCCTGATCCTGTCGCGGGAAAAGCTCGAAGCGGCCAACAACGGCCAGTCGATGATCACGACCTTCATTTTCCGGGTTCGAAATGTTCCGGCCGCTCTTTACAAGGCACTTGGCGGTTTCGCCACCAACGGCGTCAACATGACAAAGCTCGAATCCTATCAGCTTGAAGGCACGTTTTTCGCCTCCATGTTCTATGCCGATGTCGAAGGGCATCCCGAAGACCCGAATGTCGCCCTGGCGCTGGAGGAACTGAATTTCTTCTGTGCCGAGCTTCGTATACTGGGCGTTTACCGCGCCAGCCCGTTCCGGGACAAGATCCGTGAACCCGAGGCCAACCGCGCCCTGCGCCCGAACCCGCAATCCTGAATCCTCTCAATGGAATAACAATGCCAACAAACACCCGATTTGATGCCCTGTGCATCGGAAACGCGATTTGCGACGTCTTCTCGCATGTGGAAGAAGACTTCCTGCGCGCCGAAGAGCTCGCCAAGGGCTCCATGCGCCTGATCGACACGGATGAAGCTGTCCGGCTGTTCGGCAAGATGGGACAGACGGTTCGCATATCCGGCGGCAGCGCGGGAAACACGGCGGCCGGCATCGCCTCCCTTGGCGGTGCGCCCGCGTTTTTCGGCAAGGTCGCCGAGGACGAACTTGGCGACAGCTACGCCCATGACATGCGCGGCACCGGCGTCCACTACGAGACTGCCCGGCTCAAGAACGACCTGCCGACCGCCCGCTCCATGATCCTGATCACGCCGGACGGCGAGCGCACCATGAACACCTATCTCGGTGCTTGCATAAAGTTCGGCCCGGAAGATGTCGATCCCGATGTCGTGGCCGCCGCAGCTGTCACCTATATGGAAGGCTACCTCTGGGATCCGGAAGAGGCCAAGAAAGCCTTCCTGAAGTCGGCAGACATAGCCCATTCCCATGGCCACCGGGTCGCGATCACCCTGTCGGATTCCTTCTGTGTGGACCGGTACCGGTCCGAATTCATCGGCCTTTTGAAGGATGGCGTCGTCGATCTGATGTTCGCCAATGAGCACGAATTGAAAGCGCTTTATCAGACCGCCGACCTGGACACCGCCATTTCTGCTGCGCGCGAGAGCGGCGCACTGACCGCGTTGACCCTTGGCGAAAACGGCGCGATGGCCATCAGCCGCGAGGAAACCGTACAGGTGGCCGCCGAGAAGGTGGACAACGTTGTCGATCTCACCGGTGCCGGTGATCTGTTTGCCTCCGGCGTCCTGTTTGGCCTTGCCCGCAACTATGATCTGAAGAGTGCTGCCGAACTCGGCTGCCTGTGCGCGTCAAACGTGATTTCCCATGTGGGAGCCCGCCCGGAGCGCCCGCTCAAACAAGCCGCAGAGCAAGGCGGATTTGAAATCTGACCAACAAAAAGGCCCGCCTGTTTGGCGGGCCTTTTCATAGACATCTGTGCCTTTTTCAACCACGCCAAACACGGTGTTTACGCGGCCAGATCCTGAACGCTGACAACCTTGCCGTCTTCGTCAAGCCGATAGATGATCGGCGTGCCGGTGCCGAGTTCACGCTGCAGGATCTCGTCCGGTGTCAGACCTTCCAGATGCATGATCAGCGCCCGCAGCGAATTGCCATGCGCTGCCACGATCGTGCGCTTGCCGGTCAGAACCTGCGGCAGGATTTCCGACTTGAAGTAAGGCAGAACCCGCTCGGCAGTCATTTTCAGGCTCTCGCCGCCCGGAGGCGGAATGTCAAAGGACCGGCGCCAGATATGAACCTGCTCTTCGCCGAATTTCTCGCGCGCCTCGTCCTTGTTCATGCCGGTCAGGTCGCCGTAATCGCGCTCGTTCAGCGCCTGGTCCTTGACGGTTTCAAGATCCTGCTGGCCAAGCTCGTCCAGAATGAGCGTGAGGGTCTTTTGTGCCCGTGACAGGTCGGACGTGAAAGCAATGTCGAATTGCAGCTTGAGATCGCGCAATTCTTCACCCGCCTTCTTGGCTTCGGCAACGCCCTTTTCCGTCAGGTCCGGATCCTTCCAGCCGGTGAAAAGGTTTTTCAGGTTCCACTCACTTTGACCGTGACGGACAAGCACCAAAAGGCGTTCCATGGTCGTATCTCCTTCGGGTCTCAATTTACTGGTTCAATCAGTCAGGCCGAGAACATCAGCCATGGAGTACAAGCCGGGTTTCTTGTCGAAACCCCAAAGCGCCGCGCGGACCGCGCCGCGGGCAAAAAGCTGCCGGTCTTCGGCCTTGTGGGAAAGTTCGATCCGCTCCGCTTCGCTTGCGAACATCACCGAATGTTCCCCGATGACCGAACCGCCGCGCAGGGTGGCAAATCCGATATCTCCCGCCTTCCGTGCGCCCGTAATGCCGTCCCGGCTGCGCACTGCCCGGTCTTCCAATGAAATGCCCCGGCCGTCCGCAGCAGCTTCGCCCAGCAAAAGGGCAGTGCCGGACGGCGCATCGATCTTGTGCCGGTGATGCATTTCAAGGACCTCGATATCGAAATCCTCTCCAAGCGTCTCAGCCGCTTTCCTGACCAGATGGGCAAGGAGATTGACGCCGAGGCTCATGTTGCCGGACTTGATCAGCCTTGCATGGCGCGCAGCAGCCTTCAGTGGTTCGTCCTCGTCCGCACCCCAGCCGGTCGTGCCGATCACATGGACAATACGCGCCTGAGCCGCAACCTCGGCAAATTCCAGAGATGCCTTGGGAACAGTGAAATCAAGCACCCCGTCCGCATTGGCAAAAGCGGTTAGATAATCATCGGAAATCGTGACATCCGCCGCACCGATCCCGGCAAGCAAACCTGCATCCTGTCCCAAATGCGGCGACTGCGGCTGCTCAATGGCACCCGTCAGAACAACACCGTCTTGCGCTGCAACAGCCTTGACGAGGTTTTGCCCCATACGGCCCGCCGCCCCGACAACTACAAGACGCATGTCGCCCATTTTCATCCCCGTCCGCTGTGATGACCACTTTATCTAAGCCGGGGGTATATCAGGTTGCTTGAGTGAGGCAAGCGGCGGAAGACAAACACCAAGCTCCTGGGTTCAGGTCACGAAAAAGGGCGCTGCCCGAAGCCAGCGCCCTTTCCAATCTGTCAGAAGCTACCCGGCCTTAGCCCTGGGCTTCTTCCTTTTCGATTTCCTTGCCGGTGTCCTGGTCGACAACCTTCATGGACAGGCGAACCTTGCCGCGCTCGTCAAAGCCCATCAGCTTGACCCAGACCTTGTCGCCTTCCTTGACAACATCGGTGGTCTTGGCGACCTTCCTCGGTGCCAGCTGGGAAATGTGAACAAGGCCGTCCTTTGCGCCGAAGAAGTTCACGAATGCGCCGAAATCAACGCATTTCACAACCGTGCCTTCGTAGATCATGCCAACTTCCGGCTCGGCTGCGATGGAGTTGATCCAGTTGACCGCTGCCTTGATCGCCTTGCCATCAGCAGAGGCAATCTTGACCGTGCCGTCGTCTTCGATGTTGACCTTGGCACCGGTCTTTTCGACGATTTCGCGGATAACCTTGCCACCGGAACCGATGACTTCACGGATCTTGTCGACCGGGATTTTCATCACTTCGATGCGCGGCGCATGCTCGCCGAGTTCCGAACGGGCTTCGGAGATCGCATTGGACATTTCGCCGAGAATGTGGATCCGGCCATCCTTCGCCTGTGCGAGGGCGACCTTCATGATCTCTTCGGTGATGCCGTCGATCTTGATGTCCATCTGAAGGGCAGTGATGCCGTTTTCAGAACCGGCCACCTTGAAGTCCATGTCACCGAGATGATCTTCATCGCCGAGAATGTCGGACAGAACGGCGAAGCGGTCGCCTTCCTTGATCAGACCCATGGCGATACCTGCCACCGGAGCCTTCAAAGGCACACCGGCATCCATCAGCGCCAGCGAAGTGCCGCAGACCGTTGCCATTGACGAGGAGCCGTTGGACTCGGTGATTTCCGAAACAACGCGCAGCGTGTACGGGAACTCGTGGTGTTGCGGCAGCATCGGGTTGATGGCGCGCCAAGCCAGCTTGCCGTGACCGATTTCGCGGCGCCCCGGGGAGCCCATGCGGCCGGTCTCACCGACAGAATAAGGCGGGAAATTGTAGTGTAGCATGAAGTGAGCCTTCACGGTGCCTTCCAGCAGGTCGATGAACTGCTCGTCTTCGCCGGTCCCGAGAGTGGACACGACGAGACCCTGGGTTTCACCACGGGTGAACAGCGCGGAACCGTGCGCACGCGGCAGAATGCCGACTTCCGACGAAATCGCACGAACCGTCGAAAGGTCGCGGCCGTCAATGCGGGTGCCGGTGTCGAGAATGCCACCCCGGACGATTTCGGCTTCCAGCTTCTTGAACTGTTCGCCGAGAACGGTTGCCTCGACTGCCTCGCCTTCGGCTGCGTTGTCGATCAGGGCTTCGACAGCCTTGGCCTTCGCAGCATCGACAGCGTTCTTGCGGTCGGTCTTGGACGTGATCTTGTAGGCCGCCTTGAGGTCTTCTCCGGCGATCTCCTTGATCTTGGCAGAAAGCGCGGAATGATCCGGAATGACCAGATCGCGCGGCTCCTTGGCAGCGACTTCCGCCAGCTTGATGATGGCGTCGATCACGGTCTGGAAGGACTTGTGTCCGAACATGACCGCGCCGAGCATGGTATCTTCGTCCAGCTCCTTGGCTTCCGATTCCACCATCAAAACGGCGTCGGTGGTGCCGGCGACAATGAGGTCGAGGGAGGATTCCGGCATGTCGTCGACAAGCGGGTTCAGAACAAACTCGCCATTGATATAGCCAACGCGGGCGCCACCGATCGGGCCCATGAACGGAACACCGGACAGGGTCAGCGCGGCAGACGCTGCAACCATCGCCAGAATGTCCGGCGCGTTTTCCATGTCATGCGCCAGAACGGTGATGATCACCTGGGTGTCGTTCTTGTAACCATCGGCAAACAGCGGGCGGATCGGACGGTCGATCAGACGCGAGGTCAGGGTCTCGTGCTCGGACGGACGGCCTTCACGCTTGAAGTAGCCACCCGGGATCTTGCCGGCAGCAAAGGCCTTTTCCTGATAGTTGACGGTCAGCGGGAAGAAATCCTGACCCGGCTTAGGTTGCTTGGCGGAAACAACGGTCGCCAGAACCTTGGTTTCGCCATAGGTCGCCATGACAGCGCCATCAGCCTGACGGGCCACCTTGCCCGTTTCGAGAACGAGCGGCCGTCCGCCCCACTCGACTTCAACGCGATGAATATCGAACATCGTCTTTCCTTACAGCTTGGTCCCGCCGTCCCGCCGCAAACAGGCAGCCGGAAAACGGGCACAAATCCGGTCGGCCCCGTATGGGCCGGTTACCGGCCGGACAAGCCACGGGCAAGACAACAAGACGCTTCCAAATCCTTGAAGCGGCTGGCAATCCTGCCCCATGACCGTCACGTGACTTCCTATAGTAAAACGCGGCGGGCAAATCCACCCACCGCGTTTCGAAGTTCCGGTCTTAGCGGCGAATGCCGAGACGGGAAATCAGAGACTTGTAGCGCTCTTCGTTCTTGCCCTTGACATAGTCGAGCAGGGAACGGCGCTGCGCCACCATCTTCAAAAGGCCGCGGCGGGAGTGGTTGTCCTTGCCGTGGGACTTGAAGTGTTCGGTGAGGTTGTTGATCCGTTCGGTCAGGATCGCGACCTGGACTTCCGGAGACCCGGTGTCGCCTTCCTTGATCGCGTATTCCTTCAGGAGCTCAGCCTTGCGCTCTGCGGTAATCGACATCGTCTTTTCCTTCTTTTTGCGGCTGCCGGGACAGCCAATTGAACATGCCGGTTATCCGGCGGGGCGCGCACCGTCTCCAGAGCCGAGATGTCGGTCAGCAAAGGGAGCACACACCCGTTCGGGCACCTGGGCCCGATGGCGGCGGAATATGCCGGAAAACGATAGGGAAAGCCAGTGGATTCTGGCCGCCTGCACGAGATCCGGATTAAAGATGAAACACGCGGCTTGGCTGGAAGCGGCCCTTTTCGACGCCGCCGATGGCCACCGGGATACCCGCATGGCTGGCAAAGACCGTGTCGCAATTCAGCGGGGCTTCACGGCCTCTGAGCAAAACAGCCATGCCCTTGCGGATCTTGGCCGCATCGTCGAGCGACACCGGGATCTCGACAAGCTCTTCCATCGATTCCCGGACGGGCAGAACGAATTCCTCGACCAGCTCGTCGATCCCCGCCCCTTCCTCAAGCTCTCCGGCAGCCTCGATCAGGTCTTCAAGCGGAACCATATCGTCTTCGCCGAACGGACCGACCAGCAGACGGCGCAGTTTTGTCACGTGACCACAGCTGTCCAGACGGCGGCCGAGATCGCGGGCGAGCGCGCGCACATAAGTCCCCTTGCCGCATTCGGCTTCAAACACGGCCCGGTTCTCGTCGACGACCTCGACCAGATCCAGCCGGTGCATGTCGATGGGCCGTGCTTCCAGTTCAACTTCTTCGCCGTCACGCGCCAGGTCATAGGCACGCTCGCCCTGGACCTTGATCGCCGAGAATTTCGGCGGCACCTGCATGATCGTGCCGGTGAACTCGTCGAGGACCGCGCGGATGCTGTCGGCATCGGGCCGGTTGTCTGATGTTGCAACCACCTCGCCTTCGGTGTCGTCGGTGTTGGTCTCCGCACCCCACGTCACCTCGAACTGGTAGATCTTTCGTCCGTCCATCACGAAGGAAACGGTCTTGGTCGCCTCACCGAAGGCAATCGGCAGGCATCCCGTTGCCCGCGGATCGAGCGTGCCCGCATGGCCGACCTTCTGAGGATGGAGAATCCGCTTGAGCTTGCCGAGAGCATCGTTCGACGTCAGTCCGTAGGGCTTGTCCAGAACAAGCCAGCCGTTGATGACATTCTTGTTTTTCTTGCGGTTCTGTTGCCGCGCCATCGTGATATCCGTCTATTGGGGTGAGAGTGTCAGTTGTCTTCGCCGTGATCCAGATCACGGGCCACATCCGGCGAATGCAACAGGGTGTCGATCCGGTCATCGTCGTCAAAGCGGGTGTCGAGCACGAAACGCAAATCCGGCATGTATTTCATGGTCAGCCGGCGTGATACCAGCCCGCGCAGATATTTTGCGCTGCGATTGAGGGCCTTGCCGACCTTGTCGCTGTCCCCGCCGCCGAGCGGCATGAACAGGCAGGTCGCCAGACGCAAGTCCGGCGTCATCCGCACTTCCGGAATGGTGACGATGACACCTGCCAGATCCGGATCCGCCACTTCGCCCCGGGTCAGAATGTCGGAAAGTTCCTTGCGAACGGTCTCGCCGACGCGCAATTGACGCTGCGACGGGCCACGCTCGCCATGAGCTGTGTTCTTGGCCATTGGTCTTGTTCCTGTTGCTGGAGGCGCGTGATACGCGGGCCTCCAATGAACAACCGGCGCGAGCCCAATTCTGGACCGCGCCGGTGTGTCATTTCAAATTGTGCCGCCGATCAGAGCGTACGTGCGATTTCCTCGACGCGGAAACACTCGATCACGTCACCCGGACGCATATCCTGATAGTTGACAAAGTTCATGCCGCATTCCTGACCGGATTCGACCGTCTTGACCTCGTCCTTGAAACGCTTGAGCGTTCCCAGCTTGCCTTCGTGGATAACCACGTTGTCGCGGATGAGGCGGACATTCGCCCCACGTTCGACAATGCCTTCCGTGACCAGACAGCCTGCAACCTTGCCGACTTTCGAAATGTGGAAGATCTCCTTGATCTCCGCATTTCCGAGGAAAGTCTCGCGGCGCTCCGGAGACAGCAGGCCGGACATGGCCGCCTTGATGTCATCCACGAGATCGTAAATGATATTGTAATACCGGATCTCGATGCCGTCACGCTGAGCCGCCTCACGGGCCTGCTTGTTGGCACGCACGTTGAAGCCAATGATCGGAGCCTTGGACGCGGCCGCAAGGGTCACGTCGCTTTCGGTAATGCCGCCGACACCGGACAACAGGATACGCGCACCGACCTCGTCTGTCCCAAGCTCGTTGAGCGCATGGACGATCGCTTCGGTCGAGCCCTGCACGTCGCCCTTGAGAACCAGCGGGAATTCCTTCTTCCCGGTCTCCTGAAGGCGGTTCATCATCTGCTCGAGCGAGCCGCGGCTGCCGGAGGCAATCACCGAAGCCTTCTCGCGGATCTGGCGCTGACGATAGTCGACGATCTCGCGGGCACGCGCCTCGTTCTCGACCACGGCAACCAGATCGCCCGCTTCCGGTGTGCCCTGGAAGCCGAGAACCTCGACCGGCTTGGAAGGCCCTGCCTCCTTGACCTGGTTTCCGTCCTCGTCGAGCATGGCCCGGACACGGCCCCATTCGGCACCGGCTACAAGGATGTCGCCCGGCTTCATGGTGCCCTTCTGGACCAGAACCGTCGCCACAGGACCACGGCCGCGGTCGAGCTGGGCTTCGATGACGATGCCTTCCGCAGTCCGGTCCGGGTTGGCCTTCAGCTCCAGAACTTCCGACTGCAGCAGGATCATTTCAAGCAGCTTGTCGAGGTTGGTGCCGTTGAGTGCCGACACTTCGACATCAATCACGTCGCCGCCCATGGATTCGACAACGATTTCGTCGTTGAGCAGCTCGGTGCGAACCCGGTTCGGATCGGCACCCGGCTTGTCCATCTTGTTGATCGCCACGATGATCGGCACATCGGCCGCCTTGGCGTGGGCAATCGCTTCCTTGGTCTGCGGCATGACGCCGTCATCGGCTGCGACAACCAGGATCACGATATCGGTCGACTTGGCGCCGCGGGCACGCATTTGCGAGAACGCTGCGTGACCCGGTGTATCGATGAAGGTGATCTTCTGATCATCCTGCTCAACCTGATAGGCACCAATATGCTGCGTGATGCCGCCAGCCTCGCCGCTTACAACCTTCGACTTACGAATTGCATCCAGAAGCGACGTCTTGCCGTGGTCAACGTGACCCATGATGGTCACCACCGCAGGACGCGTCTTCAAGCTGTCTGCAGCGTCGTCGATACCGAAAATGCCTTCCTCGACATCAGATTCAGACACACGCTTGACCGTATGACCCAGCTCCACGGCGATCAGCTCGGCGGTATCCGCGTCGATCACATCGTTGATCTTGAGCATCTGGCCCTGCTTCATCAGCAGCTTGATCACATCCACGGCCCGCTCCGCCATACGGTTGGCGAGTTCCTGAATGGTGATTGCTTCCGGCAGGACGACCTCACGGGTGATCTTTTCGCGGACCACCTGCTGCTGGCCGCGCTTTGCCTTTTCCTGGCGGCGGCGCATGGAGGCCAGCGACCGGGACCGCTGTTCCTCACCGCCGGTCGCGGTGGATATAGTCAGCTTGGACCGGCGGCGGTCTTCGCCACCACGTGTGCGTGCCGGGGTCGGCGCAGGCTTCTGGCGCTTGACCGCACGCACGGCATTGTTGCGGTCATCCTCTCCGCCGCCTTCACCACCCGGCTTCGGACGCGGCGACGTTGCCTTGGGCGAGCGCGCAGGCTTCTGCTCCTGATCGGGTGCCGGAGCTCCTCTGGCACCAGAAGTCCGTGACGGGGCTGCTCCCGCCTGACCTTGTGCCTTTCTTGGCTGGGCCGGCGCTTCTTTCGGAGCCGCCGCCTTGGCCTTGGCTTCTTCTTCCGCCCGCTGAGCGGCCAGCTTGGCCTCTTCAGCTTCGCGTAGCTTGCGGGCTTCTTCTTCAGCCTTCAAGCGTATCTCTTCCTCGGCCTTGCGCTTGACTTCTTCCTCGGCCCGGCGCTTGGCTTCCTCTTCGGCCCGCTTGCGCTCTTCGATTTCACGCGCCTGCGCGAGCTTCAGCGCAGCTGCACGGGCAGCAGCCTCTTCCTTCGTAAGCGTCCGCAAAACATTGCCGCCCCCCTTCTGGCCCCGTTGGCCAGAGGCGTTGCGGCGGGCCTGCTGGGCCTGCTGGGGATCGGGTTGCTGCGGCCGGCGCGGCGGAGCTTCCGCCGGCTTTTCAAGGCGCTGCGTCGTCAGATTGGAGGATTCAGGCTTCGCGTCCTGGCCAGGCACCACGACACGACGCTTCTTCTTCTCCACGACGACAGCCTTGGACCGGCCATGCGAAAAGGATTGCCGAACAGTTCCCTGATCGCCTCCACCACCTCGCTTGAGGCCAAGCGTTTTGCCACGCTCGACGCTGATTGTTTTGTCGCCTGGGTTTTTCGTATCGCTCATATTGCCTTCAGTCCTGCGCAACTGCACTGTTCGCGCTGCCGTGTTCTTGGATGGCGGAATTCGACCTGAAATCCTCCAGCTCGCTTGCGCGCGACAGGAAGTTTTCGCTCGCCCGACCCGCAAGCAGTGCAGCATGTATCACATTTGACCGGCCCAATGCCAAATTCAATTGAGCCGAATCGAACAAACGGACGACAGGGCACCCGTTTGTCACTTCACATTCCCTAACGGCAATCGCCCCGAGCTTGCGGATCCCATCATCCGCAGCGTCCGTTGCATGGATCAGCCCGATGACCTGACCCTGGCGTAGTGCCGCCTCAACCTTCGCAAATCCCGTCACCAGCTCCCCCGCCTTGCGGGTCATGGACAAGGCCTGCAAGGCCGTTTTCATCAAAAGCGCATCCACGCGCTCATCAAGGCCGGGCTCCAGCCGTACTTCACTCTTGAAGCCCCGGCCAAACACTTTTTTGGCCTGCTTTTCCGCAGTGGCCACGGTTTCCCGCGCTGCAGTTACCCAAACACCCCGTCCGGGGAGATTGCGTTTCAGATCCGGAACCACCAGGTGGTCAGGGTCCAGAACAAACCGGATAAGATGGGATACCGGCTGAACCTCCCGCGTCACAGCGCATTGCCGCTCGGTTGGCTCATTTTTTTTCGGCACCCCAATCTCCTAACGTGCTACCGCGCCCAAAAAGAGGCGGGATCTGATTTCATTCAGGCCTTGAAGACGCTCTCGGCGGTTTCCTCAACCAGGCCGGTTTCATCAGCTTCTTCTTCGACTTCTGCGTCTGCTTCATCGGCCATCTGAGCGGCCAACTCTTCTTCGGTAATCCAGCCGGCCGCCAAGCGGGCAGCCATGACGATGTTTTCCGCCTCGGCACGGGACATGTCGCTACCGCTCAAAGCCCCGTCATACTTCTTGACCTCACCGTCCTTGCGCTCTGTCCAGCCGACAAGATCGTCCGCAGCACAGCCGGCAAGGTCTTCAATGGTCTTGATACCGTCCTTGCCGAGGCTGACAAGCATGGCAGTCGTCAGTCCGTCGATCGTTTTCAGCTCGTCAGCAACCCCGAGATCCAGACGCTCCTGATCGAGCTTTGCTTCCAGTTCTTCCAGATAGTCGCGTGCACGAGCCTGAATTTCCTCGGCGGTCTCGTCATCAAAACCCTCGATCTCCGAAATCTCGTCGAGCTCGACATAGGCCACTTCCTCAACCGAGGCAAAGCCTTCGGTCGCAAGCAACTGGCCAACCATTTCGTCGACATTCAAGGCATTCATGAATAGTTCGGAGCGCTCCTGGAATTCCTTCTGGCGCCGCTCGGACTCCTCGTTTTCCGTCATGATGTCAATGGCCCAGCCGGTCAATTGCGAAGCCAGGCGGACATTCTGTCCGCGACGGCCAATCGCGAGCGACAACTGTTCATCAGGAACAACGACCTCGATGCGTTCCGCATCCTCGTCCAGAACAACCTTGGCAACTTCCGCCGGCTGCAGTGCATTGACGATAAAGGTGGCCGGATCCTCATTCCACGGAATGATGTCGATCTTTTCACCCTGCAACTCGCCGACAACCGCCTGAACCCGGCTACCGCGCATACCAACACAGGCGCCGACCGGATCGATCGAGGAATCCTTCGAGATCACGGCGATCTTGGCGCGAGACCCCGGGTCACGGGCGACCGACTTGATTTCAATAACGCCGTCGTAAATCTCCGGCACTTCCTGGGAAAACAGCTTGGCCATGAACTGCGGATGTGTCCGCGACAGGAAGATCTGCGGCCCACGTTGCTCACGGCGGACATCATATATGTACGCGCGGATACGGTCACCAGTCCGGAAGATCTCCCGCGGGATCAATTCGTCACGGCGCACGATACCCTCGCCGCGACCGAGATCGATGATCACATTGCCATATTCCGCGCGCTTGACGACACCGTTCACCACTTCGCCGACACGGTCCTTGAACTCTTCGTATTGGCGGTCGCGCTCCGCTTCGCGCACTTTCTGGACGATCACCTGCTTCGCAGACTGGGCTGCAATCCGGCCAAAATCCAACGGCGGCAACGGCTCGGCAATGAAATCGCCAAGTGTTGCTTCCGGGTTTCTCGCCCGTGCGTCGACCAGTGAAATCTCGGTCGAGATATTCTCGACGGTCTCCACCACCTGAAGCAAACGCTGCAACCGGATATCACCGGTCTTGGAGTTGATTTCCGCACGGACCTCGGTCTCAGTGCCATACCGGGACCGGGCCGCTTTCTGGATCGCGTCTTCCATGGCAGCGATCACGATCGTGCGGTCGATAGACTTTTCGCGCGCGACCGCATCCGCGATCTGCAGCAGCTCAAGCCGGTTAGCGCTGATTGCCATTCACTTCACTCCTTTTGCACCGTTTACCGAGACCGGCCGGTGCCATGGTCCCAAAGCATCCAACAGCTCAGTTGGGCTTGTTATCCTGTTCCAAAGATCCGCTATCACGTGCTGCCAGGGCCGCCTTTTCAGCCTGCAGCGCCGCCTTGATCAGATCATCTGTCAAGACCAGCTTCGCCTCACCGACATCACCGAGGGGCAATTCGACCGTATCGACGTCGTCTGCCTTTACATCGGGCAAGCGGATCAAGGCATAATCCTCCTTGACGCCAAGCAGCATGCCGCGGAAACGCTTGCGCCCGTCCAGCATGACACTCATTTCAACCTTTACCTCGTGGCCGGACCAGCGATCAAAGTCGCTCGACCGCACCAGCGGCCGGTCAATGCCGGGCGAGGACACTTCAAGGTGATAGGCACGATTGATCGGATCTTCAACATCCAGCGCCGGGGAGACGCCTCTACTGACCGCCTCGCAATCCTCGACAGTCATCGTGCCGTCCGGACGTTCCGCCATGATCTGCAGCGTGCAACCGTTTGCCGCGCTGATCTTGATCCGAACGAGCCGGTAACCGAGATCCTCGATCACAGGCTCCACAATCGCCGCCACCCGGGCCTCTAGACCTTGCTCAACGACAATTCTCGGTTCGTTCGCGCTCACACCCTACTCCTGTCTAAGGCAACAATGCCCAGGTCCGCTTTCAACTGCAGGCGTCGTTCTTTCGGCGGCAGTTGCTCTCAACGGCTCCGCTTATGCAAAAAAGAGCGGGTCCCGACCGGGCCCACTCTCAATCCGATCCAAGCCGTTTGAGGTGAAACAACGGCCTTATACAGTCAAAGTCCCCTTGAACGCAAGACGAAACCTGCCGCCCTTTTCTCCCGGCGGGATCACCCTCGCCTGAAGGTCAGATATCGGGGAACACGCCCTTCTCTCAACGCCTTGGCTTCATAACGGGTCGACGGCCAGTTGGCCCAGGGTGACTGCCAGTCCGATGCTGTCTCGGCCGTCCAATCGAAGCCCGGATGATCCCGGCAGTGCTGCAGGGTCCAGTCAACATAGGTATCGATATCACTGGCAAAGCGAAACTCCCCGCCCGGCCTCAACACCCGGGCATACCGGGTCAGGTTCTGCTCATTTACAAAACGGCGCTTCCAATGCCGTTTTTTGGGCCAGGGATCCGGATAGAGCTGATAGGCAAGATCAATGGAGGACGGCGGCAACCAGTCTAGAACATTAACCGCATCATCGTCGTAAAGACGGATATTCCGAATACCTTCCTTAACGACAGCGGATACGGTCTTCGCCATGCTGCCGACAAAGGGCTCCACACCAATAATCCCGATATCCGGATTTTCACGGGCACGATGAAGCAGATGCTCCCCACCCCCGAAGCCCACCTCGATCCAGACCGCCCTGACCGGAACAGAAAACAAAGACACAAGGTCGGCCGGTGCCGGCTTGCCGAGATCCAGTTTCAATTCCGGCAGAGCCTCTTCCATCAACGCCGCGCGGCGCGGGGTTAAGGGCTTTCCCTTGCGGCGCCCGAAAAACGAGCCTTCGTATCGATCAGTCATTCAGTCAAACCAAACCGCCGGCAACAGGCCGGCGATTTTCTTTCATGTGTTTCAAGAGCAGTTGCGCGCCTTATCCAGCAATCGTGCGCAGCGCGTCAACAAGATCTGTCTTTTCCCAGGAGAAACCGCCATCGGCATCCGGTTCGCGGCCGAAATGGCCATAGGACGCGGTGCGCTCATAAATAGGGTTGTTCAGCTTGAGATGCTCGCGAATTCCGCGCGGGCTCAAATGCATCACATCCCGCAAGCCGGCCTCAAGCCTTGACTCGTCACATGTGCCGGTACCATGCAGATCAACATAGACCGATAGCGGATCCGAAACACCAATTGCATAAGACAGCTGGATTGTGCAGCGATCACCAAGACCGGCGGCAACAACATTCTTTGCCAGATAACGCGCCGCATAGGCCGCAGAGCGGTCGACCTTGGTGGGATCCTTGCCCGAGAAAGCGCCACCGCCATGTGGCGCTGCACCGCCATAGGTGTCGACGATAATCTTGCGGCCCGTCAAGCCACAGTCTCCGTCCGGACCACCGATCACGAAAGCACCTGTCGGATTCACATGCCAGATCGTATCGCTGGTAATCCAGCCGTCCGGAAGGCTTTCGCGGATGTAGGGCTCGACAATTTCGCGCACATCCTGAGAAGTGAGTGTTTCGTCCAGATGCTGTGTCGACAGAACGATAGAGGTTACCCCGACCGGACGTCCACCCGCATAACGGACAGTTACCTGGCTCTTTGCATCCGGCCCCAAGACCGGCTGCAGGCCGGATTTTCTGACATCGGCAAGCTTTTTCAGGATCTTGTGCGAAAACAGGATCGGAGCCGGCATCAACTCGTCGGTTTCACGGCAGGCGTAACCGAACATGATGCCCTGATCGCCCGCGCCCTCGTCCTTGTTACCAGACGCATCGACCCCCTGGGCAATATGAGCGGACTGGGCATGCAAATGCACATCAATATCGCAGTTTTCCCAATGGAACCCGTCCTGGGCATAGCCGATATCCTTCACCGCCATGCGCGCAAGGTGTGCAATATAATCCTTGGTGATGGTTTCCGGCCCCCGGGTCTCCCCGGCGATCACGATCCGGTTGGTGGTCGCAAGCGTTTCACACGCAACACGCGCTTCCGGCATCTCGGCCAAATAGGCGTCCACAACAGCATCGGAAACCCGGTCACAGACCTTGTCCGGGTGCCCTTCGGATACGGATTCAGATGTAAAAAGATAATCTTGACGGGCCATTGGCAATCTCGTCCTTCTGGGAAACAAAACAAGAGAAGCGGCGATAGGCATCGCCGCTTCCAATAGCCATCAATCATTAAAGAGGAAGCCCCCGTCAAGATTAAAAGACGGAAACCTATTCGTCGCCTGCCAGCGCCTTTACGAGATCGACAATCCGGCGGCGCACTTTCGGGTCTTCAATGCGTACAAACGCCTTGTTCAAAGACAAACCTTCTGAAGATGACAAAAAATCAACGACATAGGAAGTCGGCTTCGACTCTCCAAAACCCTCCGCCTCTTCAGGCGTGCCCGGAGCATCCTCGAAAAAGAATGCGACCGGAACCTTCAGGATGGTCGCGATATGCTGCAAGCGGCTGGCGCCAATCCGGTTGGTTCCCTTTTCATATTTCTGGATCTGCTGGAACGTGATGCCGAGACTCTCCCCCAGCTTTTCCTGGCTCATTCCCAACATCATGCGGCGCAGACGCACCCGGCTTCCAACGTGAATATCAATCGGATTTGGAGATTTTTTACTCGGCATTTCGGAGTCTTTCTTTTTTCGGCGTTCTATCCGCCCTGGCCACCATTTTATGAAAACGGCGACACAGCGATCCCCAACTCCGCCGCGTCCAGAGCTTGCCCCTGCGCTCCTCACCGCTTTCTTTCACGTCGCTTAACAAATAAGCGATATCACGGTTGTATCACGAACGTTTCACAAACGCCAAGCACAAAAATCAATCTTTACGGGAAAAATGATTGCAGGGCTGGCAAATGAAAAAAAATAAACTCAACCCCAGCAATAAAGCGAATGTAATTTCCCCGTACCTACCGTAGAGTGTTGACGATAGTTTACTTGGCAAGGGCGCATCGATTACTCCCCGTTGAAACAAGGGAAGAGACTCGAGAATTCTGCCCTTTGGATCGACAACCGCAGAAATCCCGGTATTCGCCGCGCGGATCAGGGGAACCCCCTGCTCTATCGCTCTTAGCCGTGCTTGGGCAAAGTGTTGATAGGGTCCGGGTGTCCTTCCGAACCAGGCATCATTTGTCACATTCAGAATCCACGAATAGTCCTGCCCCGAAGCGTTTCGCGACAGTCCGGGGAAAATTGCCTCGTAACAAATCAGCGGCAAAACACTTCCGCCCTCCATCACCTTCAATGGCCGCTGTTCAGCACCAGCACGAAACGCGGAAGGTACATCGACGAGGGCGGTCACACCCAAACTGGAAAGAATGTTCTCAAGGGGCAAATATTCACCGAACGGTACTAACCGGACCTTGTCATAGATGTCCTGAACCACACCATTCGATCCGATGACAAAAATGCTATTGAAGTAAACCGGGCCGTCAGCCGTTTCCGCGGTTCTGACCGCACCAGTGATCAGGGACGCATTTTGGGGCAGCGCTTCGCCAATGGCTGCCAGCGCGCCAGGCTCCCGCAACAGCAGGAACGGCACTGCGGATTCCGGCCAGATAACGATGCGGTCACGTTTCTGGCTGCCGGTCACCGAAAAAGGCTGGCGCGTCAGTTCCAGGTAGTCCTGAAAAATCCGCGCCCGGTTTTCAGGCTTCCATTTTTCCGACTGATCGATTGACGGCTGGATAATGCGGATTTGTGTGGCCGTATCGCCGCCGTCGTGTTTGGTTAGCCGATTAACCCCATAAACGCCCCCGGTAACAAAGACGGCTACAGCGATCGCGACGGTTAAAACCCGCGCCGATTTGGTCCGTTTGTCCGCGAGAACGGCAGGTGCTGCGGCAACCGCAACCACAAGGAAACTCAACCCATAGAGCCCCACAACGCTCGCCAGTTGTGACAGGCTCAAAGAACCGGAAATGCCGTAGCCGAAGGCATTCCAGGGAAATCCCGTCAGAACATGCCCTCTCAACCAGTCGGATGCGGACAGGCAAACTGCCAGCAACAACACCCGCGAGGCCCGCGGCTTCCAAAATCGCGCGGCAATGGCCGTCGCAACGCCGGTAAACAGGGCAAGGCCCATCGGCATGGTCAGGATTGCAAAAGGGATCATCCACGCGAAGCGGTCAGCTTCAACAAGAAAGGCTGATCCGATCCACCAAAGGCCCGCAAGGAAATAACCGAAGCCGAACAACCACCCGATGAAAAAACCGTTCCGGAGTTTTCCGGAATTTGTGCCCCCCGGTTCGCCAGAGCCGTCAATCAGCCAAACAAGCGCCGGAAATGCCAACAGCAGGACGACGGACCAGTCAAGCGGCGGCAAGGAAAGAGCCGCCACAGCGCCGGACAGCAGTGCCAAGCCGATTCGGCGCCACCCGCGCGCCGACCGGCACATGTCAGGAGCATCTAAAAGGCACGTTATTGGTCTTGGCATCAAGCAATCCGGCGAAGGCAACAGGCGTGAACCATTGCGCCAACACAAGCAAAGGGTCAACCTGACCCAAGCGTCACCTGCTCAAGATTGATTAGACTGATTTACGTTTTCCGCAGAAGATGGCGTTTCGCCTAATTCTTGTGCAGTTGCAGTTTCGTTCTTGCGCGGTTTCCGGCGCAAGTCCGGCACACGAACGTCGCTGCGCCGCCGCCGAATGCGTATCTTCTTGATGCGCCGCGGGTCGGCATCCAGAATTTCAAACTCGTAACCCGGCAATTGCGCTGCAACAACGAGCTCCCCGCGAACCGGAACACGTCCGAGCGTCACGTAGAGAAGCCCGCCCAACGTGTCGACATCCTCGATGATCTCGCCAGAAGCAACATCGGTTCCCAATGCTTCGTCCAGATCTTCCAGCGGCATGCGCGGATCGGCCATCCAGATATTTTCGGAAACCGGCATGAGCATGTCATCCTCGTCTTCATCATGCTCATCTTCAATATCGCCGACAACTTCTTCGACAAGGTCCTCCAGCGAAACGAGGCCATCCGTTCCGCCATATTCATCAATAACCAAGGCCATCTGGATGCGGTCGGCCTGCATCTTTGCCATCAGGTCGGTTGCAGGCATCGAAGGAGGAACAAACAGCAGCTGACGGATCAAGCCTGCCTCTTCCAGGGAAATCGCCAGATCAATGCGCCCCAAATCGATCGGCCGGGAATTGTGCCCCTTTCCGTTCACCCCCGCCTCAGAATTGTCTTGCCCGCCACGGCCCAGTTCGGAAAGCTCTGGCTGGCGCACCGCCTCCGCCTTATCGGGCTTTACGTATCCACACTCTGCAAAATAGGCGATCAGGTCCTTGATGTGCACCATGCCGCGCGGGTCGTCGAGGGTCTCGTCATAGACCGGCATACGCGAATGGCCGCTTTCTTCGAACAGTTCCATCACCCGCCCGATGGATGTCGTGTTCTCCACCGCGTCGATGTCTGCGCGCGGGATCATCACATCATCAACACGGAGCTCACGAAGCCTTAAAATATTGCCCAGAAGCATCCGCTCTTCAGGCGAGAACGCAGTATCTCTTCCAGTTTCACGCGCAAGCTCGTCTGCGAGGTTTTCCCGCAAACTCGTTGAGCTGCGGTTGAAGCCGAGCATGTTTTTCACAGAGGTCCAAAGAGCCGCAGATTTCTGCGGCCTACTCTGTTGCGGCTCGTCGGAGTTTTGCTCGCCATCCTTCATGGACGGCGGCGTCTGGCTCTGCTGAACCGGCGTATCAGAAGCAGTCATCATTGTTTTCTAATCATCGTTCCCAAAGGAAAGAGCTCATCAATTACGCATCCGGCATCAAGGGCCTGTCAATATACGGGTTCTCAAGACCTAGGTCCGACAAAATCTTCACTTCCAGGCTTTCCATCAGTTCAGCTTCATCGTCCTCTTGATGATCATAGTCGAAAAGATGGAGTATTCCGTGAACAACCAGATGGGTGAGATGCGCTTGAAATTCAATTCCCAATTCGTCTGCTTCACGCTCAACGGTTTCAAACCCAAAGACAATATCCCCAAGCAGAGGACCGTAAACATCATCTTGAGGTTCGCTGGCGGGAAAGGACAACACATTCGTTGCCTTGTTCTTGTCCCGCCACTGCTTGTTGAGTGCCTGGATGGCCTGATCGTTGGTACACAGGACCGAAAGCTCTGAACTCTTCAGGAACTTGAGATCTGCCCCCCTGCACGCCGCCGTGAAGGACCTGTTGAACAAATCCTGCAAAAAACGTTCGTCGGGCCAATTTCCAGCCTCGACGATCACGTCGATCACCGGCGCGTTCCCGCCGGGATTTTGCGTGTTCATGACTTCGGGTTCCTGCCGGTTTCCGCCTCGGCCGCAGCCTGCCGCTCCCGATGCCGGCGCTCGCGCGCTTCCGAAGCCTCCCGGCCGGCATTGTCATAAGCCGTGACGATACGGGCCACCAGCTCGTGACGGACAACATCCGTCTCGGTAAAGCGCACATGCGCCACACCCTCGACTTCCGTGAGAAGCCCGAGCGCTTCCCGGAGGCCCGATGTCTGACCGGCAGGCAAGTCAATCTGACTCGGATCGCCCGTGACAATCATCTTGGAACCTTCACCCAGACGGGTCAGGAACATTTTCATCTGCATCGACGTGGTGTTTTGCGCCTCATCGAGAATGACCACCGCATCCGACAGGGTCCGCCCGCGCATGAAGGCGAGCGGCGCCACCTCGATCATGCCCGACTGCAATCCACGGTCGACCTTTTCAGGCGGCATCATATCGTAGAGAGCGTCATAAAGCGGCCGCAGATAGGGATCGACTTTCTCCTTCATGTCGCCCGGCAGGAAGCCCAAGCGCTCGCCTGCCTCGACGGCCGGCCGGGAGAGAATCAGACGGCTGACGTCGCCACGTTCGATGAGAGCGGCCGCATAAGCGACTGCAAGATAGGTCTTGCCGGTGCCGGCCGGCCCCGTGCCGAACACGAGATCCGCCCGGTCCATCGACCGGATATAGGCGTCCTGTGTCGGCGTACGCGCAACCAGGGTTTTGCGGCGGGTAGAGATCTGTGCAAATGCCAACCGCGATTTCGGTTCCATGGTCGGCAGCGGCAACTGCGCTTCGTCGGCGGCAGCCATTCTAAGCGCTCCATCAACGTCGCCGGGGTGGATCTCATGGCCTTGCAGAAGCCGCTGGTAAAGCGCCTCGAGAGCCGACCGCGCCTGCGCACAACCAGCGTGAGACCCCTTCAAGGTCACCTGATTGCCGCGGGCTATGGCGTCGACGCCGAGCCGCTGTTCGATCAGCGCCAGGTTTTGATCGAACTGACCGAACAGGTCGCCGATCAATCTGTTGTCTTCAAAAGCGAGAACAATATGCGTCAGGTCGGATGCCGGTTTGGCAGATGTGTCCGGTATCTTGCGAGCCGAAGACTGGCTGTCACGCGTCAAATGCCGCCTCCTTGAAGGACTTCGGGAATGGCGTCGGGCCGTGCTGTCACGAGCATATCCTGCCCGGCAATCAGCCGCCCGAACAGCGAATTGGCACCAACCTCGACGATTTCCACCGCTTGTATGCTGCCGATCAGATTTTCAGGCGCATCGATTTGAACCGGCTGCAACCAAGGGGACTTGCCGACCAGCTGTCCAGGCTGGCGGCCCTTCTTTTCAAGAAGAACGTCGCAGGTCATTCCGAGCCTTGACGCATTAAATGCACGCTGCTGATCCGAAAGAAGGGCCTGCAACTCCGCAAGCCGGGCGCTTTTCACGTCTTCGGGAACCTGGTCCGTCAGCGTTGCCCCTGGCGTTCCCGGGCGCGGGCTGTATTTGAACGAGAAGGCAGAGCCATATTCAACACGGCGGATCAAATCCATCGTGTCCTCGAAGTCCTGGTCCGTTTCACCGGGGAACCCCACGATGAAGTCGCCGGAAAGGGCAATGTCGGGAGCTGCATCCCGGATCCGGTCAATCAAACGGAAATACTCGTCACGTGTGTGTTTCCGATTCATAGCCTTCAAAATCTTGTCCGAACCTGACTGACCCGGCAGATGGAGATAAGGCATCAGGGTTTTCAGGTCGCGGTGCGCGTCGATCAGCTCGTCATCCATGTCCCGTGGATGGCTTGTGGTGTAGCGCAGCCGGTCCAGGCCATCGATTTCCGACAAGCGCCGCAAGAGGCGGCCAAGACCCCATGTCGATCCGTCCTCCGCCTCGCCGTGATAGGCATTCACGTTTTGGCCGAGCAAGGTGATTTCACGGACGCCACCAGCGGCCATCTGCTCGGCTTCGGTGACGATCTGGGTCACGGAGCGCGATACTTCGGCACCACGCGTATAGGGAACCACACAAAACGTGCAAAATTTGTCGCACCCTTCCTGAACCGTCAAAAAAGCCGACGGCGGCCGCTTCTGGACCGGCTTCGCCGCCCGCTCGGACAGGTGATCGAACTTTGCATCGATATCGAACTCGGTTTCGACAACCTTCTGGCCCGACTTCGCCTGTTCCAGCAGTTTGGGCAGCCGGTGGTAACTCTGCGGGCCGACCACAAGGTCAACCACCGGAGCACGGCGGGAGATTTCCTCCCCTTCGGCCTGCGCAACACACCCGGCCACGCCGACCATCATGTCCTTGCCGGCTTTGTTGCGCTCTTCCTTGATCTTGCGGATCCGGCCCAGCTCGGAATAAACCTTCTCGGCCGCCTTCTCCCGGATATGGCAGGTGTTCAGAAGTACGAGATCAGCCTCGTCCGGATTGTCCGTTGCCGTGTAACCTTCCGGAGCCAGAACATCGGTCATGCGATCACTGTCATAGACATTCATCTGACAGCCATAGGTGCGTACAAACACTTTGCGCATGTTGTCTTTTTTGGTGTCTGCGGCAGATTCTGTCTTGGTCACTTGGCGGTCCAGGCGGCTGGTCATTCGCTCCTCACGGCCCTTTAAGGCTGATGGCAAAACGGGTGAGTTCAGGAGTTCTGTCGAGCGGTTCTGCTTGGGCGACCCTGTCCGGCAATCGCTGGCACGCCCGATCTCCTGTTCATTCAAGCGCCAGCTTTAACGGTTTTTTCCCCATTTGAGAATAGGTTTAACGCTTCGATCTCGGGCGTTTTCGGGCTTTGGTCCGCTGTGCCGGTCAAGGAAGCGATTGTCATGGAGCGAACGGATTGCTCCAGTGTTCGTGTCAGCACCTTCCGGTCGGTGCCGTGATGCACAAGGACAGGCTCCCCCCAGGACACGACCACATCCAGCGCACCAGAAGAAAACACCCCCCAAAGATGGCCTGCCAACTCCATGTCTCCATACCAGGCAACCCTCGGGCGGAACTGGCGGCCCATGGGCATGCCCTGAAGCCCCTGATAGGCGATCGACAAGGGCTGGACCCAAACCTCACCGCCCTCGGCATCAAGAGCACGGGTTGCAGATCCCAGCAAAGCAGACCTGAAGGGCAGCACGCCGTTGCCGTCATTCGAGGTCCCCTCGGCGAAGAGGACCATCGCATCGCCGCTTTTCAAGCGGCCGGCAATCGAGTCGGTCACCTTGCCGGTGTCAGAACGCCGGGTTCGATTGACAAACACGGATCTCTGGAGTTTTGCGAACAATCCAAAGACCGGCCACGACGCCACTTCGGACTTTGCAATGAAGGACAGCGGCATCAGCGATCCGAGGACCGGAATATCGACCCAGGATGTGTGATTGGACGCAATCAGAAGAGGACGGCTATCGACCGGACGGCCAATTTGATGAACCCGGATTCCGACAAGGCGATTGGCAATCAGATGCCAGATCCATGGCAGATAGCGTTGCAGGGGGAGATTGAACCGGACGGCCAGCCATTGCATCGGGATCATGAAGAGCGACACCAGTGTCAGGGCCAGTATCGCAAGAACAGCCTTAGTCTGAACCATCTCCGCCGCGATCCCCCGATCCCGTTTTCGCACCTTGTTTCAGCGGCACGCCATAAAGCTCAAGCCGATGGTCTACCAGCTTATACCCAAGTTCCTTGGCGATAAACTCCTGAAGTGCCTCAATTTCCTCGTTTCGGAACTCGATCACTTCACCGCTTCTGAGATCGATCAGATGATCGTGATGTTCATCCGGCACCGTTTCATAGCGCGACCGCCCGTCGCGGAAGTCATGGCGCTCGATCATGCCGGCATCTTCAAACAGCTTCACTGTGCGGTAAACCGTCGAAATCGAAATGCGGGAATCAATTGCAACGGCACGGCGGTACAGTTCCTCGACATCCGGATGGCTGTCGGAGGCTTTTTCAAGCACGGAGGCAATGACGCGGCGCTGTTCGGTCATGCGCATGCCCTTGGCTGCACATTGTTCTGCAAGTGCCGAATGCTGTTCTTCCGCCATATGCCCGATCCGATATGTTGACTAGATGCGTAGGCAGCGCTTAGCGAAGATCGGCGCGCATGACAAGCGCCGTTCCGTCACCGTCACCTGCGCGATAATAGCCCTTGCGTTCTCCGACCTTCTCGAATCCGAGGCGTCGGTACAGCTTCACCGCGGGCATATTGACTGCATCAACTTCGAGAAACAGGCAGGCACACCTGTCGGCGTAGAGCCTGAACATGCCATCCTTCATCAGCGCTCCGGCAACCCCTTTGCCCCGGTGGCGCGGATCGACAGCGATGGTAATGACTTCGGCCTCGTCTCCAGCCGAACGCAGGATCAGGAAACCGACGACGGATCGTGTCCCGTAAGGGCTTGGGCGGCGGGCAATGAGGATCTGCGTCCCCTCATGCGCACGCATGCGTGCCAGTTCATCCGCATCCCAGGCATGTGGAAAGGACTTTCGATGGATATCGGCCAATGCAGGCAGATCTCCGACCGCGGCTGCTTCGATAATCGGCGGTGTTCCCCAAAACCACCAATAGGTCATGTTCAATTCGCTCTTTCAGGCAGCCTTTCGATGCGTCCCTTTTTTTGCGGTGTCGCATCGGGAGGCCGCAGGTAAAGCGGCGATGCCGCGGAGTCTAACGGATTGGCAAGAATACCAAGCTTGGCCACCTCTGCAATATCGGGGTAGGCCTGCTCTCCAATTACGGCCTCTTCCGAAAAGGCACAGGCCGCCCTGACAGCTTCGGCAGCGGCGCCGGCCAGACGTGTTCCGGCTGAAACCGCATTGGGCAAATCCTCAAGGTTTCGAACAGACGGCGCGTCCATGGCAGCACCATTGCCATCAAACAACTGCGCATAGATTTCCTGCCCCTTTCCGGGCAAGGCAACGAGCAGCGGCAATTGCGAGCAGGTTTTGCTGGCTGTGCGCGCAATCGATTCCAGCGTCGTGATCCCGACCACCGGTTTGTCGAGCACCAGTCCAAACCCTCTGGCGACAGACAAACCGACCCGCAGGCCGGTAAAACTGCCGGGCCCCTTCGTCACGACGATCCGGTCCAGATCAGTGAAAGCTGTCGAGGCTTCAGCCATGACGTCGCCAATCATCCCCATCAGCATTTCGGCATGGCCACGGCCAATCTGCTCCTGCTGCACACAGAGACAGGGAGTTTCAGTGCTGTCGTCGAAGACAGCTGCCGCGCAATTGGCGAGCGCGGTATCGAGAGCGAGAACACGCATGATACTACCGGATTAGCCCTGGACGCACTGCCTGTCGAGACGCGCTTTGGGATTACCCCAAAGGTCGGGCTTGAACTGCTGGTTTTGAAGAAACGGGTCAGAAAAACAAAAAGCCCGGCCGGGATGCCGGGCTTCAAGTGCTGAACAGTGTTGCCCTAGATGGGGCGGACTTCCTGAACTTCCGGCACAAAATGCCGCAAGAGGTTCTGGATGCCGTGTTGCAGGGTTGCGGTCGAGGACGGGCACCCGGCGCATGCTCCACGCATGGACAGATAGACAACCCCCTCCTTGAAGCCCTTGAAGGTAATATCCCCGCCATCCTGAGCCACGGCCGGACGGACGCGGGTCTCAAGGAGATCCTTGATCACGGACACGGTCTCTTCATCGGCGGCTTCGAAAAACTCGCCTTCTTCCAGGTCTTCGCTTTGGCCTGACGCCATGACCGGCTGTCCGGACATGAACTGCTCCATGATCGCCCCGAGAATGGCCGGCTTCATATGCTGCCAGTCAGTGTCGTCCTTGGTGACGGTGATGAAGTCATGGCCGAAAAACACGGCCGCAACGCCGGGAATCTGGAACAGCTTTTCGGCGAGCGGCGATGCGCCTGCATCCGCAGAGGAGCGGAAATCATAGGTCCCCTCCGGCAGGACTACCCGCCCGGGAAGAAACTTCAAGGTCGCCGGATTGGGCGTCGCTTCGGTCTGGATGAACATATCGGTGTTCCTTGCACGCTTTTGTGGTCCCGCCCTTGCGCGTCCAACAATCGGCGTTCCAACAATTCATCGTATTATCACGATGTGATCTTTTACAGCATTCGGATCCAGTTTGGAACCATTAAAAACTAGATAGGCAACCGGTTTACCGGATCAAGGTAAGCGTCAGGCAAGTGCATCTATCGATTCATCGTCCAGATTGCCGGGCACTATGGTAACCGGGATCGGAAAACTGCCAGCCTTAGAGGCAATCGACGACACAAGCGGCCCGGGTCCCTCCTTGTCCATGGCCGCAGCAAGGACAAGAATGGCAATATCGGCGTCCGTTTCGATCAGATCAACGATGGCTTCCGACATGTTTCCCTCACGAATCACCGTTTCCGGCTCGGTTCGGGCCACAGACCTGACGCGCTCGGAGGCCTTGGCAAGCGTCGTCTCGGCTTCCTCGGTTGCCTCCGCCCGCATGATCTCTTCAACACCCAGCCAATGCTGAAAGTCGCCATTGTTAATGCCGCACAACAACACGACCACACCGCTTGTGCGTGCCGCGCGCTTTGCGGCATACACAATCGCACGATCGCTTTCGGGTGTGTCGTCAACCACCACCAGAAATTTCCGGCGGTGGCCTTCTTCATTGCTTTTCCGGATCGCTACCATGGCTGCATGCTGCCACCTGCCACCTGCCCCCGCAAGGGACAAGTGACACTGGGCAGCTGTGAAAGAGACTGATCAGAGGATGAATTTCGACAAGTCGACATTCTTTGCCAACTCGCCAATGTTTTCACGGACGAACTCCGCCGTGATCTCGATCGTCTCTCCGGGCCGGTCCGGTGCTGTGTAGGACACGTCGTCGAGAATGCGCTCCATGACCGTCTGCAAACGGCGGGCTCCGATGTTTTCGACGGAAGCATTCAGATCCACTGCAACCGAAGCAATCTCGTCGATCGCATCGTCGGTAAACACAAGATCGACGTTCTCCGTCTTCATCAACGCCACATACTGCTTGATCAGGCTGGCTTCCGGTTCCGTCAGAATGGCCTGGAAGTCTTCCTTGGTCAGCGCTCTGAGTTCGACGCGAATCGGCAACCGTCCCTGCAGTTCCGGCAGCAGATCCGATGGCTTGGCCACATGGAACGCTCCGGAGGCAATGAACAGGATGTGGTCGGTCTTGACCGGACCATGCTTGGTCGACACCACCGTACCCTCGATCAGCGGAAGCAGGTCGCGCTGAACGCCTTCACGGGAGACATCGGCACCCGAGCGCCCTTCCCGGGCGCAGATCTTGTCGATTTCGTCCAGAAATACGATGCCCGCGTTTTCGACCAGTGAAATCGCTTCGGAAACAATCTTGTCTTCGTCCAGTAGCTTGTCGGACTCCTCGTTGATCAACAATTCGTAGGAATCACTCACCGACGTGCGTTTCGTCTTGGTCTGGCCGCCAAACGCCTTGCCGAGGATATCCGTGACATTCATCACGCCAACACTGGCACCCGGCATCCCGGGCAGGTCGAAGCTCGGCATTTGCGGTTGCGCGCGGACCTCGACCTCGATTTCCTTGTCGTCAAGCTCACCGTCACGCAGTTTCTGACGGAAGGAATCACGCGTTGCCGGGCTGGAGTTGGCACCAACCAGCGCATCCAGAACCCGTTCCTCGGCCAACAGGTGCGCCTTGGCCTTGACGGATTCACGCTTCTCGGTTCGAACCAGACTGATACCCGCCTCCACAAGGTCGCGGACAATCTGCTCGACATCGCGGCCGACATAGCCGACTTCGGTAAATTTGGTCGCTTCCACCTTTGCGAACGGCGCGTTGGCCAGTTTGGCCAGCCGGCGCGAAATCTCGGTCTTGCCGACGCCGGTCGGGCCAATCATGAGAATGTTCTTCGGCAGAACCTCCTCGCGCATCTGGCCCTCAAGTTGCTGACGCCGCCAGCGGTTACGCAATGCAATCGCGACCGCCCGCTTGGCCTCCTTTTGACCAACGATAAAACGGTCCAGTTCTGAAACTGTTTCACGGGGAGAAAAATCGGACATTTGTTAAGACACACCTTCCTGTCTCGTGTGTTCCATAATCAGTATGTGGCCGGTCTTGCCCAACAGGCTTTCCACCTCCCGGAACCCGGCCTTGCGGTAGCATTTGATCGCACGGGGATTGCTTTTTTCGGGATCCACCAGGATCCGCGCCTTGCCCTCCCCCCGCAGCTTCGCGACAAACGCCTTCAATACTTCGGTACCAAGGCCCTTCGAGAGCTTTTCGCGCTCACCTATCGAAACATCTATGCCAACCGCTTCGTCTGGCAGCAGATCGAACCAGGGAACGACTTCCCGCCAGCCACGCGCCTTTTGATCGGCCACCGACCAAAGCTGGATGTAGCCGGCATCCTCTCCATCCACCTGGAAGATAAAGGGGCGGGTCGTGTCCCTGCCCTCCATCATGTCCTGGATGTATCCAAGTTCGGTGTCGACGTCCTTCCACCATTTCTGCCAATGTTCACCTTCCATCCATTTGTGGAGCAGAGGCAAATCGGCTTCGGTGACTGGGCGAAAGGTGACCATCGGCGCCTACTCAACCGCCTCCAGTGTTTCCACTGTAACATTGTCGTTTGTGTAGACGCAGATTTCCGCAGCCACCTTCATGGCTTTCCGGGCAATCGTTTCGGCATCCGCATCGGTGTCTACCAGAGCACGCGCAGCAGCCAGGGCGTAGTTGCCGCCCGACCCGATTCCCATGACACCACCTTCCGGTTCAAGCACATCGCCTGTACCGGTGAGCACGAGAGACACATGCTTGTCAGCGACCAGCATCATCGCCTCCAGACGGCGCAGATACCGGTCTGTACGCCAGTCCTTCGCCAATTCCACACAAGCGCGCATCAACTGGCCGGGATACTGCTCCAGTTTTGCTTCCAGACGTTCAAACAAGGTGAAAGCGTCCGCCGTTGCTCCGGCAAACCCGGCGATCACTTCGCCTTTCGCCAGCGGACGGACCTTTCGGGCTGTATGCTTGATCACGGTCGGGCCAAGCGACACCTGCCCGTCCCCGGCAATCACCACCTTTCCACCTTTGCGGACCATCATGATGGTAGTGCCATGCCAGGTCGCAGGATCGCGCGTTTCAGTCATAAATACCTCGTAGTGGGGATCAGTTTGTCGGAATCTTATGTAAGCCGTACGCCTGTGCATTCCAAGACGCCGCGAAAATGACAGTCACATTGTAAAACGTTTCCATCTGCCAATGCTAATGCAGAAGGTTTTTGCCTGTGTGGTGTAACAAAGCTTGCACCATGGATTGAAGTTGTTTTGCCGCGCGTTCATTTGCCAAGCCGCCATTGACATCAAAGGCTGCTCCGGCACCCGGTATGCTGACCATCTCCGGCAACACGAGCGCGCCGAGGCCCACTTCCAGAATGGAACGGGTTCCGATCAAGCCCCGCATTCCGCCAAAATTCCCGGGCGACGCGGCGCCAAGCGCAAAAACCCGCCCCTTGAACACGGAAACGCCTCCGGCGTCCGGGTCCTTGACACGGCTGACCCAGTCCAGCGCATTTTTCAAAAGCGGGGTGATGCCCGCATTGTATTCCGGGCAGGCGATAAACACGCCGTCATGGCCCTGAATGACCCGTTTCAGTTTTCGCGCATTTTCGGGAACACCATCATTGTCTTCCAGATCACCGTCGTAGAGCGGCAGGGGATAGTCCGCCAGCGAGATCTGGGTGACCTGCGCATCAGCAAGCGCCAGATGTTTCTTGACCAATGCGGCCAGTTTCACATTGTGAGATCCGGACCGGGCCGATCCGGAGAAAACCAAGAATTTGGGATGACGCACGCCGACTTGTCCTCTGATCAGCAAAACCAGAATCACTTAAAACCAAACCGCTTCTTCCGGTAAACCCAAACGCGTGCCGGGGGAAGGTTGTTCAGGACCCAGCCGGAACCCGAGACCTCAAGCGGCAAGGCGCCGGAACTTACCGGCGGGCGGAGGCCGTATGAAAACTGAACAAACGGCGCTCCGTCCTTGAGCAAGTACACGGCATCTTCAAGCAGGCGCAGCCGGTCTTTTTCCGGCCGCGTCAAAAGGGGAAGGCACGACAGGATTGCATCAACGCTTTCATTTTCTGAAGCCCCCCGGAAGTAGTTTGACTCACGAAGCGTCTGCCGCAAGGCATATCCATCCCCGTTCACCACGCCCACACCTGAAAATTTTTGAGAAAGAAGCCTGCAAAAATCTGGGCTGTATTCAATGACAGTCAGGGCCTCATTTGGCACGCCCTGCGCAATGATCCTGGCGGTCACAGCGCCGGTTCCAGCGCCAATCTCAATCACACGCCCGCACTGGGACATATTGATTTGAGCCACCATCTTTTCGGCAAGACGCGGTCCGGATGGACTTATCGCACCGATTTGAAACGGATGTTCGACCCAGTGGCGAAAAAACACCCACTCGTCACGCACAAACTCTCGGGCTGTACGCTGACGCCCATCACTTTGCATCTCTCGTCGCGGAACCATTGCCATCACCCCGGTCTGATGCCTGAATATAGGCATCAAACTTCAATTCTCAGGCATCCCGCTCGCAAAAAACGCTCAAGCGCCAAGGTTATCGATAAAATCCTTGACCTTGGAGAAGAACCCTGCGGATTCGGGATGGTTCTCGCCGGACGATTCTTTCTCGAATTCGGAAAGCAATTCTCGCTGGCGTCTGGTCAGGTTTGTCGGCGTTTCAACCACCACCTGAATATACATGTCTCCAAACTGGCTGGAGCGCATCACCGGCATGCCCTTGCTGCGCAGACGGAACTGTTTACCCGTCTGGGTGCCCTCGGGAACCTTTACCCGGCTGGTGGAACCGTTGACCGTCGGGACATCAAACTGCCCGCCAAGGGTGGCAGTTGTCATCGAGATCGGCACATTGAAATAAAGATCCGCACCGTCGCGCTTGAAAAGGTCATGCGGCTTGATCGACAGGAAGATGTAAAGATCCCCGGCTGGCCCGCCACGTACCCCTGCCTCGCCCTCACCGGCCAAGCGGATCCGCGTGCCATCTTCAATGCCGGCCGGTATGTTGACGGACAAGGTCCGTTCCTCGGTCTTGCGCCCGGCTCCACCGCAGCTTTTGCAGGGATCGGAAATCACCTGACCCTTGCCCTGACAGGTCGGACAGGTCCGCTCAAGCGTGAAGAAACCTTGCGCAGCACGGACGCGGCCCGCACCGCCACAAGTCCGGCAGGTCGTCGGGCTGGTCCCGGGCTTTGCGCCCGATCCCGAACAGGTGTCACAGGTCACACTTGTCGGAACTTCGATCTCGACAGTCTTGCCGTGAAAAGCATCTTCCAGCGATATATCGAGATTGTAGCGCAGATCCGCACCGCGCTCGCGCCCTCCGGAGCGGCGCCCGCCCCCCGGACCGCCCATCCCGAAGAACTCTTCAAATATATCCGACATGGTCGAGGCGAAGTCGGGGCCGTTCGGACCAGCCCCGCCGCCGAATCCGCCATTTTCGAAAGCTGCATGACCGAAACGGTCATAGGCGGCGCGCTTCTGGCCGTCTTTCAGCGTATCGTAGGCTTCGTTTACTTCCTTAAAGCTCGCCTCCGCCGCAGCATCCCCCGGATTGCGGTCAGGATGGTATTTCATCGCCATCTTGCGGTAGGCGCTTTTCAGCGTCTTGTCGTCCGCATCTCGGGAAACACCTAGAACTTCATAGAAATCGCGTTTGGCCATCAAGATCACTCAAATTGGTCTTGCCATGGTCGCACACACCTCCAAACCTGTTTCGAGGCTTAAGCAGCAAAGGCCCAGCCCCTCGGCCAGACCCCAACTTGGATGGAGAGCGCTCCAAAGCAAAAAGGCCCGCGGTGAGGCGTTCACCGCAGGCCAGTTCTGGTTAGGCAGACTTCTTGTCGTCGTCCTTGACTTCCTCGAAGTCGGCATCAACGACATCATCGTCCTTGGCGTCAGCGGTGCCTTCACCGGCGTCCCCCGCTTCGGCTTCTGCCTGCGATGCCTTGTACATGGCTTCGCCGAGCTTCATTGACGCTTCAGCCAGAGCCTGTGTCTTGGCCTGAATGTCTTCAAGGTCTTCGCCTTCAAGAGCGGTCTTCAAGGCAGCAAGCGCACCTTCGATGGCAGATTTCTCATCCGCGCTGACCTTGTCGCCATAGTCCGCCAGAGACTTTTCGGTAGAGTGAACAAGCGACTCGCCGTGGTTCTTCGCCTCTACAAGCTCCTTGCGCTTCTTGTCGTCATCCGCATGGGATTCAGCGTCCTTGATCATCTGATCAATATCACTGTCTGACAAACCACCGGACGCCTGAATGCGGATCTGCTGTTCCTTGCCGGTGCCCTTGTCCTTAGCGGACACGTTCACGATGCCGTTGGCATCAATGTCGAAGGTCACCTCGATCTGCGGGACACCGCGCGGTGCCGGCGGCAGACCGACGAGGTCGAACTGACCGAGGACCTTGTTGTCCGCAGCCATTTCGCGCTCACCCTGGAAGACACGGATGGTCACGGCCGTCTGATTGTCTTCAGCCGTCGAGAACACCTGGCTCTTCTTGGTCGGGATCGTCGTATTGCGGTCGATCAGGCGGGTGAAGACACCGCCAAGCGTTTCGATACCCAGAGACAGCGGCGTCACGTCGAGCAGCAGAACGTCCTTGACGTCGCCCTGCAGAACGCCGGCCTGAATGGCAGCGCCCATGGCAACAACCTCATCCGGGTTCACACCCTTGTGCGGTTCCTTGCCGAAGAACTTGTTCACCGTTTCCTGGATCTTCGGCATGCGGGTCATGCCACCAACCAGAACAACCTCGTCAATCTGACCAGCTGCCAGACCGGCATCCTTCAGCGCAGCCTTGCAAGGCTCGATGGTGCGCTTGACCAGATCGTCAACGAGCGATTCGAACTTTGCGCGTGTCAGCTTCAGGGTCAGGTGCTTCGGACCGGATGCATCCGCTGTGATGAACGGCAGGTTGACTTCGGTCTGGGACGAAGAGGACAGCTCGATCTTGGCTTTTTCGGCAGCTTCCTTCAGACGCTGCAGCGCCAGCTTGTCCTGCTTCAGGTCAATGCCCTGCTCCTTCTTGAATTCGGAAGCAAGGTAATCGACCAGAACCATGTCGAAGTCCTCACCACCCAGGAACGTATCTCCGTTGGTGGACTTAACTTCAAAGACGCCATCGCCGATTTCGAGGATCGACACGTCGAACGTGCCGCCGCCCAGGTCATAGACTGCGATGGTCTTGCCGTCATTCTTGTCGAGACCATAGGCCAGCGCGGCAGCTGTCGGTTCGTTGATGATCCGCAGAACTTCAAGACCGGCGATCTTGCCGGCATCCTTGGTCGCCTGACGCTGTGCATCATTAAAGTAGGCCGGAACCGTGATCACGGCCTGCGTCACGGTTTCCCCGAGATAGCTCTCGGCGGTTTCCTTCATCTTTTGAAGAATGAAGGCGGAAACCTGTGAGGGGGAATATTTGTTGCCGTCGGCTTCAACCCACGCATCGCCATTGTCAGCCTTGACGATTTCGAAGGGAACCAGACCCTTGTCCTTTGCAACTGTCGGATCGTCGTACCGGCGGCCGATCAGTCGCTTGACAGCAAACAGAGTGTTTGTGGGGTTGGTGACCGCCTGGCGTTTCGCCGGCTGGCCTACAAGACGCTCACCATCGTCGGAAAATGCAACCATCGACGGAGTGGTGCGGGCGCCTTCCGCATTCTCAATTACTTTCGCATCTTTCCCGTCCATGACGGACACGCACGAGTTCGTCGTGCCGAGGTCGATACCAATGACCTTTGCCATATCTGCCTCTCTTTCTAGCAAACCGAAACGACCCGTTCAGGCATCCTTCCGGCTCCTCTTTGATTTTTCCGGGTTAAATCCGGACAACACACCAGTTGAAAATTCGGATTTGGCGTGAAGCTTGAACGCTATATAGGTGGATGCAACATTACCTGCAAGAACCTCGATGACTGACAAACAGAACGCCGTAACGTCATCCCGATGAAAAACGGATGGCTGGCGGCTGGATAGCATGAAAGCCACGCCGGACACGGCCATCAAGCGCGTTGCATGAAAGGTATGGCGATGGCTGCACCGGATGGATTTCGATATTTGCCAGACTTTATTGATCGCACCGGACAGCAATTGCTTTTGGAGGAGATCCGCTCAATCGTTGCGGCCGCTCCCTTGTTCCAGCCTGTCATGCCCCGGACCGGAAAACCGTTTTCCGTCCGGATGAGCAATTGCGGGCCGCTTGGCTGGGTGTCGGACCGCGATGGGTATCGCTATGAGAACTGCCACCCTGAAACCGGCGCACTGTGGCCCGGCATTCCCGGCACATTGCTCGAGCTTTGGAAAAAGGTTGCACCCGGCCACCCCGAACCGGAAGCCTGCCTGATCAACTATTACGGCCCGGGCTCGAAAATGGGCCTGCATCAGGACCGGGACGAACAGACCTTCGGAGCGCCTGTTGTATCCGTGTCGCTCGGCGACACCGCCTTGTTCCGGATTGGCGGCACCAAACGCACTGATCCGACGCGTTCTTTCCGGCTGGCTTCGGGCGATGTGGTTGTTCTGGGCGGTGATTCGCGTCTCGCCTATCACGGGATCGACCGGCTTGTGGCCGGAACGTCCACCCTTCTGAAAAACGGCGGCCGGATCAATCTGACCCTGAGACGCGTGACATAATCACCGCTTTTGACTGCAAAATCCTAGGACCACAGCCCGAGAGCAAGGGCCAGCATAGACAGGGCGATCACCCAAAGGGCAACCCGGCCGGACCTGTTGTAATGCGCCTCGGCCTTTCCGATGGCATCAGCGGTTTTAGGGTCGAACCGCAGTCCATTCTGACCCATTTTGTCCAGTTCGACAGACAAGCGGCCCATACGGTCCGCAAACTCCGGAAGGTCGGTCGCGATCCTGTTCAGGGCCAACAGACCGGTTCCCAGATCCCGGATTTTTCCGGCTGGTCCGAGATGCTGCGCAATCCACTCAGCGACAACCGGCTCGGCGGTCGACCACATGTCCAGCCGCGGATTGAGTGTCCGCGCCACGCCCTCGACCACGACCATGGTCTTTTGCAACATGATGAGCTGCGGCTGGGTGCTCATTTCGAACAGCTCCGTGACCTCAAACAATTGGGTCAACAAGCGGGCCATGGAGATTTCACTGGCATCCTGTCCATGGATCGGCTCACCAATCGCACGGATCGCCTGAGCAAAGACATCTACATCCTGATGGGCCGGAACATATCCCGCCTCGAAATGCACTTCGGCAACACGGCGATAGTTTCGGGTGATGAAGCCGTACAGGATTTCGGCCAAAAACCGCCGCTCCTGCGGACTGAGGCGGCTTGTAATCCCGAAATCGACCGCAACCAGCGTGCCATCGGCCTCGGCGAACAGGTTGCCCTGGTGCATGTCCGCATGAAAGAACCCGTCCCGCAGAGTGTGACGCAAGAAGCTCTGAATCACCAAAGCGCCCAGGGCCTTCAGATCCCGGTGGTCCTCAGCCAGCCCGTCGACATCGGAAAGCTTGCGCCCGTCAATCCACTCCATGACGAGGACGCCTTTGGCCGTCCGCAGCCAGTTGACTGCCGGGACACGAAAACCGGGGTCATCGACCGTGTTCTCGCCCATTTCAGACAGGGCTGCCGCCTCAAGGCGAAAATCCATTTCCAGCTCGACCGACCGCGCCAGAGTATCGACAATTGCAATCGGCCGCAGACGGCGCGAGGCTGGCAGGAACCGCTCAGCCAACCGCGCAACCAGATAGTAACTTTCCAGATCCTTCTTGAAGCGGCGCGCCACACCGGGACGCAGGACCTTGACCGCCACCTTGCGCCGTGTGCCGTCACGCTCCTCAATGACAGCAGGGTGGACCTGCGCAATGGAAGCTGCGGCCACCGCCGGGCCGAACTCGACAAAAAGCTTGTCGATCGGGGCTTCCAACTGTTCCTCAATCGCCGCGACTGCCTCTTCATGCGGAAACGGAGGCAATCTGTCCTGCAGTGCAGACAGCTCTTCGGCGGCTTCCTTGCCAACCACATCGGCGCGGGTTGCGAGAAACTGGCCAAGCTTCACATAGGAAGGCCCGAGCCGGTTGAATGCATCCGAAAAACGCAGTTCCGCGCTCTTGGTCTTGACCGAGCGGCGCTCAAGCAGACGCGCCATGGCAATGCCGAGGCGGGCCATGGGCGGCAAGTCCGGCACATGCGCAAGACCGAATACGCCTTCGCGCGCCATGACAAACCCCGCATTCACGAGACGGATAAACGGCCTGATTGCCAATGCCATGGATTAGTATTTCCAACCGCTGTGGAGGGCGGCAATGCCGCCGGAATAGTTTCGATAGGACACGCGTTCGAAGCCGGCTTCGCGGATCATTTCCGCAAAACGCTCCTGATGCGGAAAATTCCGGATGGATTCAACAAGGTATTGATAGGGCTCACCATCCCCGGTGACCATGCGGCCGATCGGCGGGATCACGTTAAACGAAAAGGCATCATACACCTTGTCCAGCACCGGCACATCCACCTCGGAAAATTCAAGGCAAAGGAACTTGCCGCCGCGCTTCAGCACACGGCGTGCCTCGCGCAAGGCCTTCGGAATGTCTGGCACATTGCGAATGCCAAAGGCAATCGTATAGGCATCAAAGCTTTTGTCGGGAAACGGCAGCTCTTCCGCATTTCCCTGAGTGAACTCAATGCGGTCAGCAAGGCCGGCCTTTTGGGCCCGGTCCCGCCCCACCCCAAGCATCGATTCATTGATATCGCACACGACCGCCTTCACTGCACCATTAGACCGGTGAATGGTGCGGGTCGCGATATCGCCGGTTCCACCGGCCACATCCAGAAGCCGCCAGCCGGCGCTGTCAGACTTGGGCGGATGCAGCACAGACACCATCGCGTCCTTCCAGACCCGGTGCAGCCCGCCCGACATCAGGTCGTTCATGACATCATATCTGTCGGCGACCTTGTGAAACACGTCATCAACGAGCGCTTGCTTGCTCCCCTCGCCGACCGTCCGGAACCCGAAGCTGGTCGGCATGTCCTCGGGGGCCCGGTCCGAAGTCCGCTTTTCCTGCATGGTGCCCTGAGCTCCTTGAATTCAATCAAAACGACGGAATATGGGTTGTTTCCACAAGGTTCCGCCGACAATCCGGCGGACCATAGTACAAGCACGGCCAAAGCGCTATGTTCACGGCCGTGACAGCTGTGAAATGCCGCAGGCCATTGAAAAAACATGACGGAGATAGCGCGGCAATGCCAGAGTTACCCGAAGTCGAGACGGTGCGGCGCGGCCTTGCAGATGTGTTTGAAGGCGCCGTCATCATCAAAGTCGACCAGAACCGCCCAGATTTGCGTTTTCCGTTCCCGGCTGATTTTACAAGCCGTCTTGAAGGCCGGGCCGTGACGTCTCTGGGCCGGCGCTCCAAATACCTCCTGGCGGACATTGAGGACAACAATGTTCTGGTGATGCATTTGGGCATGTCCGGCTCGTTCCGTATCTTTGCACCGCATACAGAAAATTCACCCGGCCGGTTTGCGCACGCGCGCTCAAAGGATGAAAAACACGACCATGTCGTTTTCCATCTCAGGACCCGGACTGGCGAAAATGCACAGGTTGTCTACAACGACCCGCGCCGCTTCGGCTTCATGACCCTTGCCGAGCGCCCTACGCTCGAAAGCCATCCGCTGTTTGAAAAATTGGGGATCGAGCCTCTCGGAAACCAGCTGGACGGAAGCTACTTGTCCACACGCTTTCAAAACAAGAAAACACCATTGAAGGCAGCCCTTTTGGACCAGCGCATCATTGCCGGGCTCGGCAACATCTATGTCTGTGAAGCGCTCTGGCGCACAGGCCTTGCTCCGGCCCGTCCTGCGGGATCCATTGCGGGCAAGCAAGGGCGGGCAACAAAAAAGACTTCAGAGCTTGCATTCAACATCAAGCAGATCCTGATCGAGGCTATTGAGGCTGGCGGTTCGTCCCTGCGGGATCACGCACGCACAGACGGAACACTCGGGTACTTCCAGCACAGCTTTGCGGTCTACGGCCAGGAAAACCAACCCTGCCGGAAAGCAGGCTGCGACGGTGTGATCGAACGCATCGTGCAATCCAACAGGTCAACCTTTTATTGCCGCTCCTGCCAAAAGTAGCAGGCCTTTTATCCCCGTTAGCCTTCGAAGAGCAGGGTTAAGGAGTTGCGCTTCCCCCAAGCAGTCGGTTAGGCATTTTCGGCAGAGGTGATCATACAAACGTGGGTGGGAGTTGCCTGATGGGATATGAGAATATCCGCGTGGAAAAACGCGGCAAGGTCGGTCTGATAACGCTCGACAGACCCAAGGCACTGAATGCCTTGAATGCGGCCCTGATTTCCGAGCTTGGCGCCGCACTCGACGGGTTTGAGACCGATGAGCGCATTGGATGTGTTGTCATTACCGGCTCGGAAAAGGCATTTGCCGCCGGTGCGGACATCAAGGAAATGCTGCCCCATGATTTCGCCAGGGCCTATCTCGACGACCTGATCACCCCGATTGACCGGATCGCGCGCAACCGGAAGCCGATCATTGCCGCCGTCGCTGGCTATGCTCTGGGCGGCGGCTGCGAACTCGCCATGATGTGCGATTTCATCATTGCCGCCGATACCGCCAAGTTCGGTCAGCCCGAGATTACCCTCGGCGTGATCCCGGGAGCAGGTGGCACCCAGCGCCTTGCCCGGTTTGTCGGCAAGTCGAAAGCCATGGAAATGTGCCTGACGGGACGCATGATGGATGCTGAAGAGGCAGAGCGCAGCGGCCTCGTGAGCCGGGTGGTTCCATCCAACGACCTTCTTGGAGAAGCTTTGAAAGCCGCCGACAAGATCGCAGACTTCTCCCTGCCCGTGGTCATGATGACAAAGGAAAGCGTGAACCGGGCCTATGAGACGACACTGGCGGAAGGCGTCCGATTTGAGCGCCGGGTCTTCCATGCCATGTTTGCCCTTGACGACCAGACAGAAGGCATGACCGCTTTCTCCGAAAAGAGAAAACCTCAATTCGCGAACAAATAATCCATATTGCGGCGCTATGGCATTGACGCCGCCCGGCCGCCCGACTATAAGCAGCCTTCAATTGGTGGCGGGACGACCGCCGCCATTCTTATTTGACCGGGTCTTGATTGCGTCTTTCGTAACCGCTCCTGGTCGCAAACGGACTTAAGTTCCATCTACGGATCAGGATTGAGCCCATGGCCAACACACCCTCGGCCAAGAAGGCGGCCCGCAAGATTGCCCGCCGGACGGCCACGAACAAAGCTCGGCGCAGCCGCGTGCGGACGTTCTTGCGCAAGGTAGAAGAAGCAATTGCTTCCGGCGACCACAGCGCAGCAAGTGCTGCATTGAAAGCAGCGCAACCGGAAATTATGCGTGCAGCCTCCAAAGGCGTTATGCATTCAAATACCGCATCGCGCAAAGTATCGCGTCTGAGCGCCAGAGTTAAGTCTCTCGCAGCGTAAAGAACAGCGCGTCACTTTCAGATCAAAAAACCCGGTTTCGGCCGGGTTTTTTTTTAGCCGCGCAATATTGCCGATGGGTAATCCGGCTAAACTAAATGAAGCTATCAGCGCTTTTCTCTAGTCTGCAGATTGCCAGAATATCTATCGATAATTCAACGACTTGCAGATATGTCAGGCATTGCGCCGCACAACAATCCGGATTCGGCAGGAGTCAAGAAAAATTTGTGGCGTTTTTTTTAATCACGCCCGCAAACAGACTCAACGGTAGAGCTGACTGAAAAAACCTCAGAGAGGAAAAGCGTTTGGCGCGCGCAGTGAATACGCCGGGGCAAAACTACCGCTAGGGCCACTTCACGCATGATGGCGATTTCTCGAATTGAAACTATTGCCGGACACAAAACCTGTGTATATGCTTGTCTCGTCGACCTCAGAACCGACGTTTCACGCACAACACAAATAAAGAATTGCTTGGATGCGAGATGACAAAGTCAAACAAAAATCGATCTAAGCGAAAAAACTGCAGACGTCAGGGCGAATACAGTAGTCGACCTCCTTTTAAATGACATGAGATCGTTCTGATCTCAATTTTCCACTAAACAGACCAGATATACACGGCACGGCAGATTTTCTGCCGCAGGGGGCTTGTTGTGCAAAATCCTTCACAATATGCGGGTGACGTCAGCGTCACCGAAGCGTTTGAGAAATTGCAGGAAGATCAAAATTCCATTCTGGTTGATGTTCGCACCCAGGCGGAATGGACCTTTGTCGGCATCCCCGACCTCAGAGCAGTCGGCAAGGAACCGGTGTTTGCGGAATGGCAGAGTTTCCCGCCGGCATCACCTGTGACCGACTTCGCGGAAAAACTTTCTGCGCTTCTGTCTGAAAAAGGTCTTGACCAATCGGCCTCGATATTTTTTCTGTGCCGCTCCGGCGCCCGTAGCCAGGCCGCTGCGATTGCGATGACGCAACTCGGTTATTCGAGCTGTTTCAACGTCGCCGCCGGTTTTGAAGGTGGCCTCGATGCACAAGGCCATCGCGGCACCCAATCCGGATGGAAGGCCTCCGGGCTGCCTTGGATTCAAAACTAGTTTTCTGCCTGACACAGGCAGTTTGGGGCAGAGACCGTTGGTGTCTGTCACGTCAATAGTCGTCTCGATCGAGACATAATAATAGCTGTCGGACAGACAGCATGGTGGCAGAGGCGTGGTAGTGGCGGACCGCGTCTCGAAAAACAGGAGGCGTAAATATGCAAGTTCCGGAGGGTAGCGGCTCTGAACACTGGAACAGGGTCAAAAAGCGTCTGCGTGCAGAGCTTGGCGAAGATGTGTTTTCCAGTTGGTTCGCCCGCGTGGATCTCGAAGAACACAATGAAGGCACTGTACGTCTGTCGGTTCCGACCCGGTTTTTGAAGCAGTGGATCCAGTCGCACTATAATGATCGGCTGATGGGTCTGTGGCAGCGCGAATGCGAAAACGTTCACCGCATCGAGCTGACGGTGCGCGGCGCCATCCGGCCCCGGCAGGTTCGTCCGGCAGCGCCGGCAGCCATTCCTGCGCCCAAGCGGACGAAACCCGTTGGCGCGGAACAAAAACCGGAAGCAGCCAAGACTCAACAAAATCCGGTGTCCGCTGCGCAAGCAGCCACCGCAGCAGTTGGGCGCGGCGAGAACGGCGGCTCAAAACAGAACGATCTGCAAGGTGCGGATCTCGACCCGAAATACACTTTTGAGACCTTCGTCGAAGGCGACTCCAATGCGCTTGCGCTCGCAGCAGCACGGCAAGTCGCTTCTGGCGGTTCGGTGACGTTCAACCCCCTGTTCCTGCATGCGGCTGTCGGTCTCGGCAAGACGCACCTGATGCAGGCAGTGGCAACCAAGTTCAAAAACTCCGGCCGCAAGGTGCTTTACCTGACTGCCGAACATTTCATGTACCGGTTCGTGTCGGCACTGAAGGCCCAGTCCGCACTCGCGTTCAAGGACACCCTTCGCACGATTGACCTGCTGCTGATCGACGACATGCAGTTCCTTCATGGCAAGCAAGTGCAACAGGAATTCTGCCACACGCTGAATTCCCTGATCGACGGTGCTCGTCAGGTGATCGTGGCTGCAGATCGCGCGCCTGCGGATCTTGACACACTTGATGATCGCGTGCGCTCACGTCTGTCCGGCGGACTTGTCGTCGGGATTCAGGAACCCGATTTCTCCCTGCGCCGCAATATTTTGTCGACACGGATTTCAACGGCTCAACGCAACTATCCGCAATTCGATGTTCCGGAACCCGTTCTGGATTATGTGGCGAGCCACATTGCATCGTCTGGCCGCGACCTTGAAGGTGCCTTGAACCGGCTGGTTGCACACAACCAGCTGACCAATGCCCCGATCACGCAGGAGATGGCGGAAAAGACCCTGCGGGATTTGATCCGGTCCAACGAACCGCGCCGGGTCAAGATCGAAGACATCCAGCGGATTGTTTCCAAGCACTATAATGTCACGAAAGCCGATCTGCTTTCGGCACGCCGGACCAGAACGATCGTGCGCCCGCGCCAGATTGCCATGTACCTTGCCAAGGTCATGACCCCGCGGTCGCTGCCGGAAATCGGCCGCCGGTTCGGCAATCGCGATCACACAACTGTTCTTCACGCCGTGCGTAAGATCGAGGAACTGGCCAAGTCCGACCACACCTTGTCGCAGGAGCTCGAACTGCTGAAACGCATGCTCGACGCCTGATCAAAAAACAGTCTTGAAAGAGGGGCGTCTTGACGGGCGCCCCTCTTGCTTTTTGGAACTTATGCGGGCAGTGTCTTCGCCCCGCAGCGCCATCGCGCTGCACCCAAGTTTCACATGGCCGCGTTTTTCCGCCGGCGCCTCACGAGTATGGATCTATCGTATGAAAGCGACCCTCGAGCGGACCGATCTCCTCAAGTCCCTGACTCATGTGCACCGGGTTGTCGAGCGCCGGAATACCATTCCAATCCTGTCCAACGTCTTGTTGCGCGCAGAAGACGGTGCCCTCAAGCTGAAGGCAACAGACCTCGATCTGGAAGTTCTGGAAACCGTCCCCGCCATGGTCGAATTGCCCGGCGCGACGACCGTCCCGGCTCATACGATTTACGACATCGTCCGCAAGCTGCCGGAAGGCGCTCAGGTTGTTCTGGAAACGACCAGTGACAACGCGACGCTGGAACTGCGGGCCGGCCGGTCCCGGTTTACGCTTCAAATGCTGCCGGAAACCGACTTTCCCGACCTAACGGCTGGCGAGTTCGGCCACAGCTTCACGCTTTCGGCAGGCGCCATCCGGAAGCTGATCGACACGACCCAGTTTGCAATCTCGACCGAAGAGACACGGTATTATCTCAACGGCATCTACCTGCACACGGTCGACACCGCGCAAGGCCAGCGGTTCCGGGCTGTTGCAACGGACGGACACCGGCTGGCGCAGGCTGAAGTTCCTGCACCGAACGGATCTGTCGGAATGCCGGGCGTCATTGTCCCGCGCAAGACGGTTGGAGAAATCCAGAAACTGCTCGAAGATCCGGAAGCCGAAGTCCAGATCGAACTGTCGGAGACCAAGATCCGGGTGACGACAGGCCCGATCATCCTGACCTCGAAACTGATCGACGGCACCTTCCCCGACTATGGCCGCGTCATCCCGCAAAACAACGACAAGGAAATGCGTGTCGACCGGGACGAATTCAAGGAGGCGGTTGACCGTGTGTCGACAATCTCTTCAGAGCGCGGCCGCGCCGTCAAGCTTGCCCTGACTGAGGGCCGGATGGTCCTGACGGTGAACAATCCGGATTCGGGCAGTGCCACGGAAGAGCTTGCTGTCGAATATGGCGAAGAGCCGCTCGAGATCGGCTTCAATTCCCGTTACCTTTTGGACATAGCCAACCAGCTGTCCAGTGATACGGCGTTGTTCCGTCTGGCAGATTCCGGGTCCCCGACCCTTATCCAGGACAACACGGTCGACGATTGCCTGTTTGTTCTGATGCCCATGCGCGTCTGATCAGACTGGTGAGCCAAGGCATATGACATGAGCGGTTCCGCGCCAGCCTTCATCACCCGGCTGACGCTGTCCGACTTTCGCAACCACGAGCGGCTCGACATCAAAGTCGGCGCACCGCTCGTGGCTTTTGTCGGTGACAACGGCGCCGGCAAAACCAATATCCTCGAAGCCATTTCGTTTCTGACCGCCGGCCGGGGCATCCGCCGTGCCGCGCTGGCCGACATTGCCCGCCACGATGGTTCAGGCGGATGGAGCGTTTCGGCGCGGATTGAATCGGACGGGCTAGAGAGCCAGATCGGTACGGGCTTTAGTGCAGGCAACAGCGGGCGCAAGGTCCGGATCGATGGCGAGGACATCCGCACGACCGAAACCCTGCTGGACTATGTTCGCGTGCTCTGGCTCGTGCCCAGCATGGACGGCCTGTTCACCGGTCCGGCAGGAGACCGCAGGCGGTTTCTGGATCGCTTGACCCTGTCGATCGATCCGGCACACGGGCGGCGTGTCGGCGATTTCGAAAAAGCGCTTCGGCATCGCAACAAGTTGCTGGATCAAGACGGCGGCGATTCCTTTCTGAGCGCCATTGAAACGCAAGTGGCAGAACTTGGCACCGCAGTCTCCCTTGCCCGGCTGGAAACGGTCAGCCTTTTGTCGACGGCCCTCTCCCGGCAGACGGACGGCGCGGCCGTGTTTCCCAAGGCCGATATCGTGTTTGAAGGAGAGTTTGAGAGCCGGTTTGCCGCAATGCCGGCAACCGAAGCGGAGACCGGCTTTCTGGAGATGCTTAAAAACAGCCGCTTCCGCGATCGCCAGGCCGGCAGAACCCTGCTGGGACCCCATCTGAGTGATCTGCAGGTCCGGCATTCTGCGAAGAACATGCCCGCCAGCCGCTGTTCGACCGGGGAACAAAAAGCGCTGTTGATCGGCCTTATCCTGGCCCATGCGGAACTGACCCGCTCGGTGACGGGGACGCCACCGATCCTGCTTCTTGACGAAGTCGCAGCCCATCTCGATCCCGGGCGGCGCGCTGGCCTGTTCGCGAAGCTGTCGGAGATCGGCGGTCAAGTGTTCATGACCGGTACCGACGAAGCCCTTTTTGACGCCCTGCCGGACAATGACGAAATCCATTTGATCGCCCATCCGGCATGCCGTCTGCTGCGCGGCGCTTCCTCCCCTTAAATCCGCCGGAATCTTGTGATTTTTCCACCACTATGATGACGGCTTCAGGCGTGGTAAGCAGGCGCAGTTGAACCGGCCCCACAACCCCGTATAACGGGGTGTTGAATTCAAAGATCGAATTGGTGATTGATTCGCATGAGCGATACTTCTGTGCCCGCATCCGTACCCGCATCCGATGGCGACGAAGCCGTCTATGGCGCTGATTCCATCAAGGTTCTGAAAGGACTTGATGCGGTCCGCAAACGCCCGGGCATGTATATCGGCGACACGGATGACGGCTCCGGCCTGCATCACATGGTCTACGAGGTTGTCGACAATGCGATCGACGAGGCCCTTGCAGGCCATGCGGATCATGTCACCGTGTCGCTGAACGCGGACGGATCGGTCACCGTGTCGGACAATGGCCGGGGCATCCCGACCGACATGCACGCCGAGGAAGGTGTTTCCGCTGCAGAAGTGATCATGACACAGCTTCACGCGGGCGGGAAATTCGACCAGAACTCCTACAAGGTGTCGGGCGGCCTGCACGGCGTCGGCGTGTCGGTGGTGAATGCACTGTCGACCAAGCTGGACCTCCGCATCTGGCGCGACGACAAGGAACACATCATTTCCTTTGCTCATGGCGATGCAACCGCGCCGCTTTCGGTTGTTGGCCCGGCCAACGGCAAGAAGGGCACCGAGGTCACATTCCTGCCCTCCCCCGAAACGTTCACCAAGATCGAGTTTGACTTCAACACGCTGGAACACCGGCTGCGCGAGCTCGCGTTCCTGAATTCCGGTGTCCGGATCATCCTGACCGACAAGCGCGGCGTCGAGGATGTGGTCGAGGAGCTCTATTACGAGGGCGGTCTGGAAGCCTTTGTCCGCTATCTCGACCGGGCCAAACATCCCCTGATCGAGGCACCGATCACGGTCGGCGCCGAGCGCGACGGCATCACCGTGGAAGCCTCGCTCTGGTGGAATGACAGCTACCACGAACAGGTCTTGTGCTTCACCAACAACATTCCGCAGCGCGATGGCGGCACACATCTCGCGGGCTTCCGCGGCGCCCTGACCCGCCAGGTCACCGGCTATGCGGACAGCGCCGGTCTGCTCAAGAAGGAAAAAGTCAGCCTGTCGGGCGATGATTGCCGCGAAGGGCTGACTTGTGTGCTCTCGGTCAAGGTCCCGGATCCGAAATTCTCGTCCCAGACCAAGGACAAGCTGGTGTCCTCTGAAGTCCGGCCGGTGGTCGAGAACCTGATCTCGACGGCTCTGTCGGAATGGCTGGAAGAAAACCCCGCGCCCGCAAAAGCCATTGTCTCGAAGGTCGTTGAAGCAGCGTCCGCGCGTGAAGCTGCCCGCAAGGCCCGCGAACTAACACGGCGCAAGGGCGCCCTTGATATCGCTTCCCTGCCAGGCAAACTGGCGGATTGCCAGGAACGCGACGCTTCCAAGGCCGAATTGTTCCTCGTCGAGGGTGATTCGGCGGGCGGCTCCGCAAAGCAGGGCCGCCACCGCGCGAACCAGGCCGTGTTGCCGCTGCGAGGCAAGATCCTGAACGTGGAGCGGGCCCGCTTTGACAAGATGCTGTCTTCCAACGAAATTGGCACCCTGATCACCGCGCTCGGGACCGGCATCGGCAAGGAAGAATTCAATGTCGAGAAGCTGCGCTATCACAAGATCATCATCATGACGGATGCTGATGTCGACGGCGCCCACATCCGCACACTGCTTCTGACCTTCTTCTTCCGGCAAATGCCGGAGCTGATCGAAAACGGCTATGTCTACATCGCCCAGCCGCCGCTCTACAAGGTCAAGCGCGGCCAGTCCGAGCAGTATCTTAAAGATCAGGATGCCCTTGAAAACTTCTTGATTTCGAGCGGTCTGGAAGACACGTCCCTGACGCTCGCCAATGGCGAGGTGCGGACCGGAGAGGATCTGCGGGCTGCTCTGGAAACGGCACGCACCCTGTCCGGCATCTTCGACGGCCTTCATTCCCGCTACAACCGGGATGTCGTCGAACAGGCCGCGATTGCAGGCGCCCTCAATCCCGAGACGCTGGACGACCAGGCCAAGGCCGAGGAAGCTGCCGCCTACATTGCGCGCCGTCTCGATATTCTGGCCGAAGAGTATGAGCGTGGCTGGACCGGCGAAGTGCGCGAAGACGGCACCCTCGCGTTCAAGCGCACCGTGCGCGGTGTCGAGGAAGCTGCGATCATTGATCCGGCCTTGCTAGGGTCTTCGGATGCACGCCGGCTGAGCAGCTACACCGAACATCTTCAGGAAGTCTACGGAAAAGCAGCGTCTTTGCGGCGCAAGGACATGCTGACCGAAATCCGGGGCCCGCGCGCGATGCTACAGAAGATTTTCGCCTACGGCCAAAAAGGGATTTCCCTGCAGCGCTACAAGGGTCTTGGCGAAATGAACCCGGACCAGCTCTGGGAAACCACGCTCGATCCGAATGTACGCTCGCTGTTGCAAGTGAAGATCAGGGAAGCCGATGACGCCGACGATATCTTCACCAAGCTGATGGGCGATGAGGTCGACCCAAGGCGCGAGTTCATTCAGGACAACGCCTTGAGCGTCGCCAATCTCGACATCTGACGCCGGAATTTGCCGCCAAAGGCATTTTTCAAAAGTGGGGCATATGCATCTCAGTCACGGATATGCCCCACTCGCTAGCTGATTAAGATAAGCTTTCCCCGCATAACAGAGTTATAACACTCCAAGCGAACCACGGTTCTATTCAAAAATAGTAATATTTAAAATAAATAAATTAAAATCAGAAAATATATAACTCATCCATATAATACAGGCTGACTTTTTTAAAAAAAATTAAGTATTCTCCCCAAATTCTAGAATATAAATTTGCGAACACATCAGAATACAGGTGTCCGCAACATGAAATACAACTCGATTTCATTTCTCCGGCAAAACAGGGCCCGGTCAGATCCATAAACACGATCAGGTCCAACTATATTTGCCGAATTCCTCCCTCAACAATGCAGTTATTCAGTTTCACGGATCCGCGCTCGCGGACGCGCGTGCATTCCGAGAATTTACAAGCAGGAATACTGACGTGGCTTCAACCTTGAGAAAGATCATCCTATTGGCATTGGCTCTGGCAGTTCTCGGTACTCCGGCGTTCGCAGCCAACAACATTGACATGATTCAGGGCGGAAAGGCGTCGTGGTATTCATCTCACAACAGAACCGCAAGCGGCGAACGCATGAACCCGAATGCGCTGACTGCCGCCAGCCGGACCTTGCCCTTTGGCACCATGGTCACGGTCCACAATCTGAAGAACGGGCGCAATGTTTCGGTCCGCATAAATGATCGTGGACCATATATCCGTGGCCGCAATATCGACCTTTCCAGGGGAGCTGCAAGGGAGCTGGGAATGGTATATTCCGGTGTCGTTCCTGTGCGGATCGTTGTGGACCATTTGCCAGAAGGCAAATCGAAACGCCATGCAAGACAAGAACCCCATGAAACTTCCAGACATCACCGCCGCAGTCCGGAAAACCGATCCGAGGCGCATGGCAAACACATCCGGCGGACATCCCACCCGCATTCCCGTCAGCAAGCTCACAAAGAGGTCCGGAAACAGGCAAGCAAGGTTGCGGACCGGACTGCGGTCAAAAACACGCCGTCCCATAGCGGTTGGCATTGGCCGTTTCAGGTAGACGCTGCCAAGGCCGGTGAACACCGGACCGGTAAAGACCACGGCACCGCCCCGATTTCCCGGCATGCACGCCATCAGCTTCCCGACCACCGGTCTACTGCCCGGACCAGGTCCGCAGAAAAACGCCACAGCCACATCCGGGGCGGCACAGAACAGTCTCAAAACGCTCACTCAAAACAATCGGGTTCATCGGAGGGACACCAATGGCACTGGCCATTCGCAAAGCACGTTTCTCTCTCCGGCGACCATCAGGCCGGCCAACTGCACGGCAAAAACCGGACTGATGAGCATGCGGATCAGCGGCGTGCCCACCATCGCGCGACCGCTTCGGCACGGCCTTCAGAGACGCGGTACCACAGCACTTCAAACTCGAAAGCGCAGGTTCACAAGGCCCACTCAAGACAAGCAAATGCGCCAACCGATCACCAATGGCACTGGCCGTTTTAGAGAGTGTTTCGGTCCCCCAAACCCACTTCTTAACCGGACAGTAAAGCGCCAAGCCTGAACCCATTGGCCCGCGAGGGAAACATGATTGCCGCCGGCTCCTCGCACCCGTTGTGTGTCAGATGGCACCGCAACAGGTAGACCCAGAACCAAGGCCCTCTCAAACGCAGAAACAACCTGAAGGAGCATTGTTTCGAAAGCAATCAAGAATAGTTTCTGATACGTACTTAAATCCTGATCAAAAATTCGAATATTAATCCTTAATGACAAGTCTGGTCCGGACCGGTACTATTCCGGCGTGGTCGATGGGGCCACGTGCACAGTAAACTTTACCGCGCGGCCCTTTCCGAAAGGTCCGCGCGTTTTTTATGTTTTCCGCTGCCCAGCAACCAGAAAACGGAACGAGCTTTCTAATAATAAGCAAACATAGGATTTATGACGATGGTTGCTCATTATCTTGAAATTTACATGACTTCAAAAAGACCGCGGCATATTAAATTCAATCGAAACATGCATAATTTGGCCTTAC
>NZ_SMMF01000635.1:0-2884 GCF_009711355.1 Roseibium sp. RKSG952
GGCCCGCATCGAAAAACCTTCACCAAGGCAACCCTTCCGTTTTCCGAGGTCCACACACCTCTTTCATCGGGGCCGCGATGATGAATTGCCGTAAGGCCGGAAACGATCTGATCTCGGTCAATTTTCTGCCTTCCACGCGAGACAGCTCCTAGAAATCCACACATGAGATAATATTCCTCTTCCGACGGTTCTTCATGAGAACCGAAGCTGCTTCACACTCTAAAAATCGGGTCGTTTGGATCAGTGCGCGGACGGACTTCACCCGGCCCGGATCCGTTCAATTATGCCGCAATCATGGCGGCAGCCTCGCATGAGGCGTACAGGCGACGGCTTTCTTCAATACCTTTCAGACGAAACTTCCCGCATGTTTTTTGTTCGAGTAGACAGTCCTGTCCGGACAATGACTCTGCGTTGTAAAACCAATCGACGTATTCCGGGTGTATAAGTTCCCGGCGGGCATCAAGCATGCCTGCATGCTGTTCGGCCTGAAGGTGATCCCGGTAGCCTTTCTGAACAACACCGGAAAAAAACTCGCTGACAGCTCCGGAACCATAAGAAAAGAATCCGATTGTCTTGCCGTGGAGATCGGCAGGGTCGGTTTCGAGCAGGGAACACAGGGCGATATACATCGAGGCCGTGTAGGTATTGCCAAGGTTTCGGCCGTAGCTCAGACTATGCTTGTAGGTGTCCTCATCAAAGTGCAGCGCTTCAGGGTAGCTTTCCTGAAGGGCTGTGACGGCCTTTTTCGCCATTTTGGTAAAGGGTGTGTGTAAGACCAGCCGATCCATATTGGACATCGATCGTCCGCCATTACTCTCATAGTCTGCGAAGGCGAGATTGATAGCTTCCATGTAAATGTCGATGGACAGTTGACCGTCAACACATGCCGTCTTTCTGTTATTGGGCCGCCAGAAGTCCATCACGTCCCGGGTGAACATGCCGGTGAAGGAGTCCAGTGCCACGAGGCGCGGGTTGGCGGTAATCACGATGGCGGCGGCGCCGGCGCCCTGGGTGCATTCCGCGTTGCTGTCCTGCTCGTATCGCGCAATATCGGACGCGATCACGAGAACTGCCTTGTCCGGCCGCGACCTGACAAGATCGCACCCCATCAAAATTCCGGCAGTTGCCGCATAGCAAGCCTGTTTGGCTTCGATTACCCGGCAATTGCTTGGCAGATTCAACAGACCATGGAGGAAGGCTCCGGCGGATTTGGATTGATCTACAGAGCTTTCAGTTGCAAATATTACTGTATGCAATTTTTTACGGACGTTCTGTGTCAACAACGGGGCCGCCGCTTCCGCCGCCATCGTAACAATGTCCTCATCAGGAGCTGGCACGCCGATCTTCTCTTGGCCAATCCCGTGAAGATACTTGTCCGGATCCACACCGTGCCGGATCGCCAATGCGGCTGCACTATAATACTGACCCGGAGTATAAAAATTCAGTGCGTCTATTCCGGTTTTCATACTGAGACCTTTTCTTTGAGTTATTTTTTCTTCAGTGGTTTTGCTTGATTGAGAATCGAAAAGGATTTTGGTTTGACCGTCTATACTTGATTGATATTACCAGTACGGAGTCGAGAGGTAGCGCTCTCCACTGTCCGGAAGTACAGTTACGATCTGACGGTTTGAGTTTTCCGCGCGATTTGCATATTCGAGAGCGCCACAAAGGGCAGCGCCGGCGGAGGGGCCGACGAATAGGCCTTCACGAGCGACAGCTTGGCGGCAAGCTTCGAACGCTGCTTCATCGCTGACCGTGATAACATCATCGATGATTGAGCGGTCCGTGGTATCGGCAATGAAACCGGCATTAAGGCCTTGTAATTTGTGCCGTCCAGGATCCCCTCCAGACAACAGGGCACAGTTTTCCGGTTCGACCGCAATAACCTGAATGTCCGGATTAAAATCCTTCAGGGCCCGCCCGGTTCCCGATAGAGTGCCACCCGTGCCGAGACCGCAAACCAGAACATCGACCTGGCCTGCTGTATCCCTAAGAATTTCCTGCCCGGTTGTCTGGTAATGCGCGCCCGGGTTTGCCGGATTTTCAAACTGCCGTGCCATCCATGCGTTTGGCCGTTGTCTGAGAACCCCTTCAGCTGTGTCGATGGTGGCCTGAAACCCGTCTTCGGCCCGGGTCAGAATAACCTCCGCACCGAGGGCGCCCATCAACTCCCTGCGTTCAACGCTCACGTGATCCGGCATGATGATGACACAGTGATAACCTCTAATCTTAGCCACCATCGCGAGCCCGATACCGGTATTGCCGGAGGTCGCCTCAACAACAGTTGACTTTCCTGGAACAAGCAGCCCTTGCCGTTCGGCGGTATCAATCATCTCCCGAGCAACCCGGTCCTTAACGCTTGACATCGGGTTGAACATTTCAAGCTTTGCAAGGACAGGAAAATTCAGATCGTGGCATAATCTGTTCAGGCGTACCAATGGGGTATTCCCGACAAGATCCAGAAGACTCTCGTAAATGACTGGTCTTCGAAGGGTCTGGTCTTCTGACACTTTAAGCACGACGCACTCCTTAACTGGGTGTCGGCCTTTAGGTTGCGACTTGGAACGCACAACATACCGGCTACTGAATACTAGTTAATAATATCAATAATATTTTTACGATTACATGTTCATTAATTCATCGTAACCAATGCCACAATCAACTATGAACTAGGGCCTGTGGACATTCAGCGTGCAGAGATTAGAGTTGCTGTAAGATGCCAATTGGCGGCTTAGCTACTTTTGGTTTCTTCGTATCGGGTTGCTATGGCTCGGAATTCCTTGATCTTGGCGAAGAAATTCTCGATCAGGTGGCGCCTTTGTAAATGTGTTTATCGTAACCACGCTTGGTCTTACGGTTTGCTTTCGGAGGGATGACAGCACTA
>NZ_SMMF01000113.1:0-266 GCF_009711355.1 Roseibium sp. RKSG952
ACGTTGCCCGTTTTGTGCATCCAGCAGCGCCGTTGGCGGCCAGCCATGTTCAGCAGCGCTCGCTCGATATCTATGTCCGTTTGGCAGAGGTGACACGATGACATCCCGGACTGTAAAACTGGATATTGGCGCAAACCGGGAAAAGCTTGGTATCCTCGGACTTGGCTACGCATCCGGGGCACTGGACACTTTGCCGGCGCAAGGCATCAGCTGATCCCGCTGCCTCCTTTTCCAGACGCCACATCTTCAACTGTGTGCTGGTCAGA
>NZ_SMMF01000857.1:0-18608 GCF_009711355.1 Roseibium sp. RKSG952
AAGGCGGAAACCGCCTTGAAAGGCGTTCCGGGAACACTTCATCTCAGTCCCAAACAGATGATAATGGGCAGAATTGGCGTGTTCAATTGCGCAGGCCGATACTATGCAGAGGTCTCTACCATGGTCCCTGCAGCCTCCCGGCCGGGAGGCTGCAGAACATGTGAAGATCAACGCTTATCGGCGTCGAACTCGTAGTGTGTGTTGCAGAACTGGCAAGTGACCACGATTTTGTCATCAATGGTCATTTCCGCGACTTCCTCGTCGCTGAAGGTCGTCAGAATGCCTTTGATCTTCTCGCGCGAACACCGGCACTTGTCGGAAATCGGCTGCGGGTCGTAAAGCCGCACGCCCCGCTCGTGGAACAGCCGGAACAGCAGGATTTCAACCCCGATTTCGGGATCGGTCAGCTCGATGTCCTTGACCGTTTCAACAATGGCCTTTGCCTCGACCCAGGCATCATCCTCATCCAGAGCATGCGCCTCGGTGCCTTCAGGCGCGTCGCCCGGGTGCAGATCCGGCTGGCGCATACGCTCGGGCGCATCGGGCAGGAACTGGATCAGGACACCGCCGGCCCGCCATGTCTGCGCCGGACCTTCGCCCTCCTGCCGGGTGAACAATTCGCCGACTGCAAGGCGGACTTCCGTCGGGATCTGCTCCGAGCGGGCAAAATAGCGCCGCGCCACTTCTTCAAGCGAGATGCCGTCCAGCTCCACCATACCCTGATAGCGCTGCATGTGCTTGCCCTGATCGATGGTCATGGCCAGATGACCACGCCCGAGAAGGGCCTCGGGCGTTGCCTGATCCCGGGAGAGACTCGCAACGGCCTCCTCATCGAAACTCGCGCAAGCACGGATCGCATCGGGGGATGAAAAATCGACCACCAGCATGGACACAGGCCCGTCCGTCTGGGTCTGCAGGGTGAAACGGCCGTCGAACTTCAGGGACGTCCCCAACAGGCTGGTCAGAACAATCGCCTCCGCCAGCAGGCGCGACACCGGCTCGGGATATTTGTGACGCCCTAAAATGTCGGCAACCACCGGTCCGAGCGAAACCGCCCGGCCGCGCACGTCCAGTCCCTCCACCGAGAATGGGCGCACCGCATCCATTCCCGCCGGAGTTACACCAAAGTCTTCCAAATTCAATGCCACGCGATGAGCCCTTTACACTGCATCAAAACACCAGGCCAGGATGCCCTTTTGCGCGTGGAGACGGTTCTCAGCCTCGTCAAAAACGACCGAATTCGGGCCATCCATGACTTCCGATGTCACTTCTTCCCCGCGATGGGCAGGCAAGCAATGCATGAACAACGCATCCGTGTTGGCTTCGGCCATCAGACGGTGGTTGACCTGATAAGGCTTGAGAAGGTTATGCCGGTTTTCAGAGTCGTCATCACCCATGGAAACCCAACAATCCGTCACGACACAATCGGTGCCCCGGACAGCCTCATATGGGTCGTCGGTCACGATAATGGAACCCCCGTCGCGCCGGGCGCGCTCGATCAGCTCCATCGGCGGTGCCAATTGGGGCGGCGTTGCGATGCGCAGCTCGAAATCGAAGCGCGGGGCGGCATGGACCCAAGACGCCAGCACATTGTTGCTGTCACCGGTCCAGGCAACACTGCGGCCCTTGATCAACCCGCGATGCTCTTCGAAGGTCAGAAGATCGGCCATGATCTGGCACGGATGGGACAGCTTGGTCAGACCGTTGATCACCGGAACGGTCGCGTTTTCGGCAAGTTCGTTCAAGGCGTCATGGTCCAGGATCCGGATCATGATCGCATCGACAAAGCGCGACAGGACGCGCGCCGTGTCGCCGATCGTCTCGCCACGCCCCAGCTGCATTTCCGCACCGGTCAGCATCAGGGTTTCGCCGCCAAGCTCGCGCATGCCGACATCAAAGGAAATACGGGTCCGGGTCGAGGGTTGCTCGAACACCATGGCAAGCACCTTGCCTGCCAGCAGCCCTTCACCCCGGCGTACCCCGTTGCGGGTCTTCTTGATCTGTTTGGACGCCTCGAGAATGGTCCGAAGTTCTTCGCTGCCGAACTCGGTCAGGTCCAGAAAGTGTTTGGCATGTGCAGTCGAGGTCACTCTGCCGCTCCTTCAAATTGCATCGTTTGCTCCAGCGCCGAAGCAGCTGTTTCCAGCCGCTCGACTGCGTCGGCAATCTCGGCTTCCGTGATCGTCAGTGGCGGCAGGATCCGGACGACATTGTCGCCAGCCGGGACGGCGAGAAGGCCGGCCTCGCGGGCCGCCGCAACAAAATCTCCTGCCGGTGCAACGCATTTGACACCGAGCATCAAACCGTTGCCGCGGATTTCGGCAAAGACGCGCGGATGGCTGTCCGCCAGACCGGCGAGCTTCTGCTTGAACAGAAGGCCCTTGCGGTTGACTTCTTCCAGAAATCCGTCTGCCAGAACCACATCGAGAATCGCATTGCCAACCGCCATGGCGAGCGGATTGCCGCCAAAGGTCGTGCCATGGGTTCCCGGCACCATGGCATCCGCCACGGCACTTGTGGCAAGGCAGGCGCCCATCGGGAAGCCACCGCCGATCCCCTTGGCAACCGCCATCAGATCGGGCGAAACCCCGGACCATTCATGGGCAAACAGCTTTCCGGTCCGGCCGACGCCGGTCTGGATCTCGTCAAAGATCAGCAGAATGCCTTCCGCATCGCACAGCGCGCGCATCTGGCGCAGAAATTCCACCGGGATCTCGCGAATGCCGCCCTCGCCCTGGATCGGTTCAATCGCAAGGGCTGCGGTCTGCGGCCCGATCACCGCCTTGAGTGCCTCGGTATCACCGGCCGGGACCTGATCGAAGCCCGGGGCTTTCGGGCCAAACCCTTCAAGGTATTTTGCCTGTCCGCCAGCGGCGATGGTTCCAAGCGTCCTGCCGTGAAAAGCGCCTTCGAAGGTAACGATATGGAACCGTTCCGGATTGCCCTTGTCATAGTGATAGCGCCGCGCGGTCTTGATCGCAGCTTCCATCGCCTCGGCGCCGGAATTGCAGAAAAAGGCGCGGTCCGCAAAGCTGTTCTCGACAAGCCTTTGGCCCAGCCGCTCCTGCTCCGGGACCCTGTGAAGGTTGGACACATGCCAGAGCTTTTCGGCCTGCGCCTTCAGGGTTTCAACCAGATGCGGATGGCAATGGCCGACGGAGTTGACGGCGATGCCGGAGCCGCAATCGAGGAATCGTCGGCCGTCTTTCGTCACGAGCCAGACACCTTCCCCATGATCGAACTCCAGAGCCGATCTTGCGTAATTTCCAAACAGCGCAGACGCCGACATTTCCTCAACTCCCAAAGGGCTGTAATTGCGACAAGCCGCCAGGATGGCCATGCTTCAAAAGGTTTAGCCACCCGCCAAAACGAAACATGCCGCCCCGGTGAGGCGGCATATGCTTGTCGAATACTTTATACACATGGCTTTTGCTCTGCTGTCAATGGGGATCACCCTGACGCTGTCAATTCTTGATTAAGCCCCAATCATGGCCTTTTGTGGGGAAAAGTCGGTTCGTCCCCATCAGAATAAGGCGAAATTGTTGCTTGTGGATTTATCGCTATTGTACGCTCGGATCAGTCAGACACGACATATCGTGCAGAAAATCACTCGATGGCACTAGATATGCCACGAAAGGCGCAGCTGACTGTGCCTTAACAATCGGTTATTGCCGGGCGGGCAAGCACTGAAAAGAGGTGCGGCAAATGAGTTGGACGACTGAACGCGTAGAGCATTTGAAGAAGCTCTGGTCCGAGGGCCATAGCGCAAGCCAGATTGCAGCGGAACTCGGGGGCATCACCCGAAACGCCGTGATCGGAAAGGTCCATCGTCTTGGATTGTCCGGGCGCACCAAGGCCACACCGGCCCCGAGCAAGACCCGGCGCTCAAAGACACCGGACACAAGCAGCGCCGAGGCACCCGAGCAAAACACCGCCAGTCAGTTGCAAACCGAAGGCGCCACGGCCTTGAAAGCGGCTCCGGAACCCGCACCGCAAGCCGAGGCCAAAACCGAGCCCCTCGCCGAACTCGTTCCGATATCCAAACGTGCTTCGATCATGACCCTGACCGAGCGGACGTGCAAATGGCCGATTGGCGATCCGTCGACGGACGAGTTCTATTTCTGCGGCCGGGGTTCCGAGCCGGGCACGCCCTATTGTGCCCACCATTGCCGTGTCGCCTACCAACCGGTCAGTGACCGCCGCCGCGAACGCCGCCAGGAAGTCCGCGCAGCGGGATAAAAGCATCAGTCAGGTCTTTGGAACAAAAAACCCGCCGAAACGGCGGGTTTTATTTTGTCCGTATCCTAACCGGTCACGGCAAACTGGTCGTTGAAGGCGTAGCCTGCGCCGCGAACCGTGCGGATCGGATCCTTGGCCTTGCCGCGATTGAGCGCCTTGCGCAGACGTCCGACATGCACATCGACCGTCCGTTCGTCGACATAGACGTCATGTCCCCAGACCCCGTCCAGCAACTGTTCACGGGAGAACACCCGTCCAGGCGCGGTCATCAAGAATTCGAGCAAGCGGAACTCGGTCGGTCCGAGGTGGATTTCCTTTTCATTGCGGCGGACCCGGTGGGTTTCGCGGTCCAGCTCGATGTCCCCGGATCTCAGGATCGTCGAGACAACTTCCGGGCTCGCCCGGCGCAGGATCGCGCGCACACGCGCCATCAGTTCGGGCACGGAAAAGGGTTTGACCACGTAATCGTCCGCGCCGGTGGACAAGCCGCGAATGCGTTCGGCTTCCTCGCCCCGGGCCGTCAACATGATGACCGGCAGGCGTTCGGTATCTTCGCGCCCCCGCAAGCGGCGGCAGAGTTCGATCCCGGACAGGCCCGGCAGCATCCAGTCGAGAAGCAACAGGTCGGGCTGGCTTTCACGGAGCCGGATTTCGGCCTCATCGCCGCGCGCGCAGGTGTCGACCGTGTAACCTTCGGCTTCCAAATTGTATCTCAGCAACAAGCTGAGCGGTTCCTCGTCTTCGACGATGAGTACCTTGGGCATTCCAATGTGCTCCAGATAAGCAGGACAGAACGGCGTGGCAGCCGCCTATTCCTCACATGAGGGCAACGCCGGTTTCATCAACCTTCGGGCGGTTATCGCTCAGTCTTTCGCCTGTGACCATGTAATAGACGTTCTCGGCAATGTTGGTCGCGTGATCGCCGATGCGCTCGATATTCTTGGCGCAGAACAACAGATGGGCGCACTGCGTGATGTTGCGCGGATCTTCCATCATGTAGGTCAGCAATTCGCGGAACAGCGAGGTGTACATGGTATCCACCTCCTCGTCGCCATCGCGCACCTTGCGGGCCGCTTCAGCATCCTTGGACGTGTAGGCATCAAGGACATTCTTGAGCTGTGCCAGAGCAAGCTCGGTGATGTGCTCGACACCGATGGCCAATTGCTTGGACTTCAGGTCGCTGTCGATGGCAATCACCCGCTTGGCGACATTCTTGGCAAGATCACCAACGCGTTCCAGGTCGTTCGAGATCCGTCCGGCCGCCATGATCTCGCGCAGATCCGCGCCCAATGGCTGCCGGCGCGCAATGATCTCGACCAGCTTGACCTCGATCTCGCTCCACAACTCGTCCAGCCGCCCGTCTTGCTGGATCGTCTCTCTTGCCAGTTCCAGATCCTGGGTCACCAGCGCCGACACCGCATTGCTGATGGCGCTTTCGGCGATGCCGCCCATCTCGGCAATCCGCCCGGCAATGGCCGTCAGTTCTTCATCATACGAAGACACCGTATGTTCGGGCATTGTTTCATCCTTCGAAAAGTCAGGCGGTTCGCCCCTCAGCCGAACCGGCCCGTGATGTAATCCTGGGTCCGCTTGTCCTGCGGATTGGTGAAAATATCCTGTGTCGGCCCCTCTTCAACAAGAATCCCCAAATGGAAGAAGGCGGTCCGTTGGGACACGCGCGCGGCCTGCTGCATGGAGTGTGTCACGATCACGATCGTAAAGTTCTCCCGCAACTCGTCGATCAGTTCCTCGACTTTCGCGGTGGCGATCGGGTCGAGCGCGGAGCACGGCTCGTCCATCAGGATCACCTCCGGGTTGACCGCGATTGCGCGCGCGATGCACAGGCGCTGCTGCTGACCACCCGACATGCCGGTGCCCGGCTCATCCAGACGGTGACTGACCTCGTCCCACAGGCCCGCCTTCTGAAGGCTGGAGGCGACAATATCATCAAGTTCCGACTTGTTCTTGGCCAGACCGTGGATCCGCGGCCCGTAGGCAATGTTGTCGTAAATCGACTTCGGGAACGGGTTCGGCTTCTGGAATACCATGCCGACCTTGGCGCGCAGCTGCACCGGATCGACCTTCGGATCGTAGATGTCCTCGCCGTCGATCTTGATCGTGCCTTCCACGCGGCAGATGTCGATTGTGTCGTTCATCCTGTTGATGGTGCGCAGGAATGTCGATTTGCCGCAGCCGGACGGGCCAATAAAGGAGGTCACGGACCGGGGCCGGATGTCGATATCAACATCCTTGATGGCGTGGGTGTCCCCATAGTAGACCTGCACGCCTTTTGCGGCGACCTTTGCTTCAGACATTTCGTTCGCCTTGTTGATTCTTGGCATTTCATTCATCGGACCGTCCCCTTTTCTCACCACCGGCGCTCGAACCTGCGACGCAGGATGATCGCGAGAATGTTCATGCTCAGCAGGAAGACCAGAAGGACGATAATGCCCCCCCAGGCCCTTTCGTAAAACGCCGGGTCGGCACGCTTCGCCCACTCGTAAATCTGCGCCGGCATTGCCGAGTTCGGCGACAGGAAGCCGGAGGCGACCCCGGTCGGAAACTCGGATGCGATGAAACCGACCATGCCGATCAGCAGCAGCGGCGCCGTTTCGCCGAGTGCCTGCGCCAGCCCGATGATTGTCCCCGTCAGGATGCCGGGCATGGCAAGCGGCAGGACATGGTGGAAGATGGTCTGCATCTTCGATGCGCCCACGCCAAGCGCCGCTTCACGAATGCTGGGCGGCACCGCTTTTAAGGACGCACGGGTCGAGATGATGATCGTCGGAAGCGTCATCAGCGTCAGCACCAGACCGCCAACCAGCGGCGCCGACTGTGGCAGATGCATGAACTGGATGAACACGGCCAGACCAAGAATACCGAACACGATCGAGGGCACCGCGGCGAGGTTCGAGATATTCACCTCGATCAGATCGGTGAACTTGTTCTGCGGCGCAAACTCCTCAAGATAGATGGAGGCCGCCACACCGATCGGCAGAGACAGCACCAGCACCACGATCATCATGAACAGCGAGCCGACCATCGAGGCACCGATACCGGCCTGTTCCGGACGGGAATCCGAAGCATCGGTGCCGAAGACGAAGTCCCAGTTGAACTTCTTCTGAACCGATCCGCTTTCCACCAGCTTGTCGATGATGTCGAGATGGGCCGCGTCGAGGTTCTTGTCCTTGACAAGGTCTTCGCGCTTGACCCGCAGCTTCAGATAGCCGTCCACACGTGAAGACGCGAGCAGGTCATAGGTGATGGTTTCGCCGTTCTGGCTCATCACCTGATCCCAATTGGCCAGAATATCGCGCCGGATCGTGGCTGCAGCACCCGAGGACAGCATCTTGCGCAGATCCCGTCCGTTCATTTCGTGCTCCAGCCCGGCCTCGGCCATCTTGACGACCAGCGCTTCCTCGATCATCGAGTTGTAGCGGGAGGTTTTAACAACTGATTTTTCGGCCTGATTGATCCGGTCCGTGTCGATCGTGATGTTCACGGTGAAGACGGTCTGGGTAAAGGCCCCAAGCCCGTTGGACAGGATCGCCCACAGCAACGCCAGAAGGAAGAAAAGCCCAACGCAGATCGCGGCAATCCCATAGGCCTGGAAGCGCTTTTCCGCAGCATTGCGCCGGCGTGTCCGGTCGTCCTGGGTCAGCAGGGATTTCGGGGCCGGAGAAGCCGGAGACGCGGCCGACTGAAGAGGGGTCGTCGTGTCGGTCATTAGTCGTACTGCTCCCGGTATTTGCGCACGATGTAGAGGGCGAGGACATTCAGGCCGAGTGTGATGACAAACAGGGTCATCCCGAGCGCAAAAGCGACCAGGGCTTCCGGAGAGGCAAAGTCCGCATCCCCGGTCAGCTGGCTGACGATCTTGGCTGTCACCGTCGTCATGGCCTCCAGCGGGTTCAGGCTGAGACGCGCGGCCGCACCGGCCCCCAGAACCACGATCATGGTTTCGCCGATGGCGCGGGAGGCGGCAAGCAGAATGGCCCCGACAATGCCCGGCAGGGCCGCCGGCAGGATCACCAGCTTGACCGTTTCGGAATGGGTCGCCCCCATGCCGAGCGATCCGTCACGCATCGCCTGTGGCACGGCATTGATGATGTCGTCGGACAGGGAGCTCACGAACGGGATCAGCATGATGCCCATGACAAAGCCTGCGGTGAGTACCGACGAAGCCCCACTCATCCAGCTCACGCCCAGCGCCCCGTTGGAGCCGAACACGTCAACCAGCAGCGGCCCGACCGTCAGGAGCGCGAACAGACCATAGACGATGGTCGGAATACCGGCCAGAACCTCCAGAAGGGGTTTCGCGACAGCGCGAACTTTCGGCCCGGCATATTCGGAAAGGTAAATCGCCGCAAACAGCCCGATCGGCACGGCCACCGCCAGTGCGATCAGGGAGATGTAAAGCGTTGCCCAGATGAGCGGAACGATACCAAGCTCGGACCCGCCGCCGAAGCTCGGGCTCCATACAAGCCCGAAGAAAAACTCGCTCGCCGGATACAGCTTGAAGAACTCGATTGTGTTGAAGATCAGCGACAACACGATGCCGATGGTCGTCAGAATGGCGATACTCGCTGCGGCGATCAAGATGGATTTGACGACCTGCTCGACGACGTTGCGCGCGCGGAAATCCTTGGAGGTTCGCAAGTATGCAAAAGCCAGCCCTGCAATGCCGAGTGCGATCACGACAATGCTGCGCAACAAGGTGCCGATCGCGCTCATGTCGCGGTACTTCTGGGCTGCGCGCAAGGTGTTGGAATTCACATCCGATCCAAGCGCCACGCCGACCGCTCCAAGACGCGCGCGCACATCCGTCAGCTCGGTTCGGACCGAGTCGGCCATTTGCGGCGACATGGCCCCCTGGGCGACGGCCTCGTCGAGACCATTGGCAACACGTTTCACGTCGCTCATCACCAGGCTCAAGGAACTGCCCTCAAGCGATTGCGGCGAAATCGTCGCGGCGACCTGCGTGTTGATCCAGAACGGCTGGGCCAGCAACCACAGCGCCAGCGCCAGAAGAGACGGGATCAGAACGGACAGGGCCACGTTCCAACCGTAGTAACCGGGCAGCGAATGCAGCAAACGGCCGTCATGGCCGGCCGATGAAAGCGCCCTGCTCCGACCGGCAAAATAACCGATCACGGCAAGAACGATGAGAACTATTAAAAGAAGACCGAGAGACATAAGCGCATCCGAAACCGGAAAAGGAAGAAAGGGCGGCCGGTGGCCGCCCCTCCGATCGTTCGGGGCTTACTGGCCCATGGTCTGTTCGTTGCTCACGGAAGCCTGGGTCGCAGCCAGCTCCGGATCGGAAACCAGGCCGTACTGAGCCAGCGGGCCGTCCGGACCAGCGATTTCGTCGGAAACGAAGAACTCGGCATATTCCTTGAGGCCCGGGATCACGCCGATATGTGCCTTCTTGATGTAGAAGAACAGCGGGCGGGAAACCGGATACTCACCGTCAGCGATGGTCTGAGTGGTCGGCTCGATGCCGTCCATGGTCGCGACCTTCAGCTTGTCGGTGTTGTTTTCGTAGAATGCCAGACCGAAAACACCGATGCCGTTCGGGTTGGAGTCGATGCGGGCAAGGGTCTCGGTGTAGTCGCCGTCGATGTCAACGGACTTGCCGTCGGTGCGGACCGCGATGCAAGCGTCTTCAGCGTCGTCTTCGGACATGCCGGAGTCGATCATGGCCTTCAGGGCGCCGGTCTTTTCACAACCAACAGCCAGAACCTTCTCTTCGAACACTTCACGTGTGCCGTGCTTTGTGCCCGGAATGAAGGCGGCAATTTCAACGTTCGGCAGGTCGGAGTTGAACTCGGCCCAGTTGTTGTACGGGTTGTCGACGATCTTGCCGTCCTTCAGGACCTTCGGAGCCAGAGCGTTGTACCAGTCGGATTCGGTGAAGGCGGTGAATGCCGGACCGTCTTTCTGGGACGCAAACACGATCCCGTCGTAGCCGATGCGGACTTCGATGATGTCAGCAACGCCGTTTTCCGCACACGCCTTGATTTCCTTTTCGCGGATCGCGCGGGAAGCGTTTGCAACGTCGATGGTGTTTTCGCCAACGCCTGTGCAGAACTTCTTCAGGCCAGCGGAAGAACCGCCGGATTCAACGACCGGGGTCGGGAAATCGGTGTTTTCGCCGAAAGCTTCAGCAACGATGGAGGCGTAAGGCAGAACCGTGGACGAACCGGCGATCTGGACCTGATCGCGCGCCTGAGCAGCACCAGCGAACGCGGTAGAAGCAACAGCAAGAGCAGTTGCGCTTACGAGGGTCGAAAATTTCACTTGACCACTCCCTTTGAATGTCAAGGTTTCTTGGATAACCGCCGGGCTCATGATTTTTCCCGAGCGATGCGCGCGACCGTAGAACCGGCGCATGAGACTGATATGACAGATGAATTTCAGTTTTATGACAGTTTATCTTATTGTTTTTATTGTCACTTTCGGATTCTCGGCAAATTTCCGCCCGGTCAGCCCATCTGATTTTTGCAGGTCAGATAGCAGCACCGCTCAAGGATCGCAAATGAAGAAAATTCAAAAGATTTGCCAGCTAATTAAAAAACCGTAACGCGTGGAACATGTTCATGCCCTGGTGAAAGATAACCTCGGCAATCTGTGCATGTATTGCGCCGCTGAACACGCCGGGCCTGCTTTTGTGCGGTCTTAAAATGTCGCAGGCACCAAAAGCCGCACTGGGTGCTTTTCAGGCACTGAATCGCCAGTGCGTGCCACTATTATCGCCAGAGATGTGCAAATTTTCGGCAAGTGAATCCGTGTCTGATTATTCACCTGTGAAACGGACGCAGAATTTTGTCCCTTCGCCCAGACGGCTCCTGATTTCGAGACGGGCCCGGTGCCGGGTCAAAATGTGTTTGACGATGGCAAGCCCCAGACCGGTTCCTTTCATGGACCGGCTTGAATCGACATCGACACGGTAGAACCTTTCGGTCAGCCGCGGGACATGCTCCTCCGCAATACCTTCGCCATAGTCCCTGACGCTTAAAGTCGCGTCCTGCGACAAACCGGATCCCTTGATCGAGACATCGACGTACTTACCGGTGCTGCCGTATTTGATTGCATTCTCGATGAGGTTTTCCGCCACCTGGATCAGCTCGTCCCGATCCCCTTTCACCAAGACCTCTTCTTCCGGCACATCCATGCGAATTTCGATATCCGTGTCATCGGCAAGAGGTGTCAGGGCTGCGACCGTGTGTTTGACGATCTCGGCCAGATCCACTTCCGACGCCGGCCGGACATGCACCTTGAGTTCAATCCGCGACAACGACAGAATGTCGTCGACAAGCCGGCGCATGCGCCCGGCCTGGTCATGCATGATCGCCAGGAATTGCTCCCGCGCTTTCGGGTCATCCCTGGCCGGCCCCTGCAGGGTTTCGATAAAGCCGGTCAGCGAGGCAAGCGGTGTCCTCAGTTCGTGGCTGGCATTGGCGACAAAGTCGGTGCGCATCCGTTCGAGCCGGCGTTGTTCCGTCAGATCCCGAATGACAACCAGGATAAAATCCGGAACCCTGTCCCCCGAGGCAGAAGCTCCGGGAGAGGGCATGTAGACGGGTGACAGATAGGCCTCGAAATAGGCCTCTGTCGGGACTTTTTCCGCCCAGTTGATACGCTCTGGCGCACCGCTTGTGCACACCCGGTCGAATGCTTCGAGAAGTGACGGCGCGCGCAAGGAAAATGAAAGCGGATCGCCCGGCCTGACCGACCCGTAGGCGGCCGTGGCGGCCTTGTTGACATACCGGGTGATCCCCCGGCCATCGGCAACAAAGCATGGCGTCGGCAAGGCATCCACGGTCAGCTTCATGCCGGTGCCGGGCCACATGCGCCGCAATTCGCGCTGCCGGGACACCGCAAACTTGCGCGACCGGGGGCGTCCGGAGACCAAGACCGTAACCGCAACCAGGATCCCCCACCCGAAAACCGCTGCGATGACCGGCAAACCGTAGGCCACCACAGCATAAATGGCGAGACCGGCCGCAGCCAAAAGCTGCCACCGCGCCTCGCGCAATCGGGCAGCGGGCGTTGATCGCCGGATTTCCTCACTCTGGTCCTGGGTCATGGGCTCCTCTGCGAGCGCCTATATAACGGATAACATTGCCAAAACATAAAAAAGTGTTTCGTCAGCTAAATGACAGTCAGACAAACCCGGCTGCGTTTATGCCGGGTGGGCAACGCAGATAACAGGCTTGCATGTCAATCAGGCGACACACCACACGCAATTGCCACTTGTCATATATGCAAGGGATTTTGAATGCGGCACGGGACAATGGTTGGCCTCCCTGTCCCCGATCAACTATCTTGCCAAGCACTCAGTCTTGCCTCCCGCAGGCATCGACCGCTGCCAAGGACCACATACGTGAAACACGACCTGGAATTCGAACCCAACTATGCGCGTCCGGTTGAAATCGCGCCCGGGATCAGGCGCATGACAGCCCGGAACCCCGGACCGTTCACATTCTATGGCACCAACACCTATCTGATCGGCACCCAAAAGCCTGTCGTTGTAGACCCCGGTCCGGTCGAGCCCGCTCACATCGAGGCGATCATGGCTGCAGCCGGCAACGACATCGGCGCGATCCTGATCACGCATACCCATATGGACCATTCACCGGCAGCGGCCGTTCTCAAGTCCATGACCGGGGCGGACATCTTCGGCTGCGGCCCGCACCGGGCTGCAAGAGAGCTGACCGAGGGCGAGTTCAACCCGCTTGATGCCAGCGCCGACCGCACCTACAGCCCGGATCACGAATTGGCACACGGCGACAAGGTCGATCTGGGAGGGTTCGAGTTCGAGACGCTCGCAACGCCCGGCCATACCGCGAACCACCTGTGTTTCGCACTGTCCGGCACGGACATCATGCTGTCTGCGGATCATGTCATGGCCTGGTCGACTTCCATTGTCGCCCCTCCGGACGGCACCATGCGCGACTATATGAGTTCGCTCGACCTGCTCGCGCAGGTGCCGCACGATTGCTACCTGCCCGGCCATGGCGGCGTTCTGCGCGACGCCCATGCCTATGTCGGCGAGCTCGCGAACCACCGGCGGTCCCGGGAGCGCTCGATCCTCGGGGTACTCGGCGAGACGCCTCAATCGGTTCCGGACATCGTTTCAGCCGTTTATCAGGGCCTTGATCCAAAACTTGCAGGTGCGGCTGCCTTGTCGGCATTTGCGCAACTCGAATGGCTGTGTGAGCGCGGTGAAGTCGTCACATCGGGGTCCCCAACGCTCAAAAGCCGCTACCGGCTTGCGTAAACGCCCAGCCTTCGCCCCGCGCAAGACTATTCGGGACCTTCCGGCCCGCCCTCCCCGATTTCGAAAAAGGGCTTGAACTGGGGCACGGGTGTCACCGGCACACTGCCGCCGGACGCGTCGTCATTGATCTCGTCCGCGCCGATCAGCCCGGCTTCCTCTTCCTGCACAACAATCCGCGCGAGGTCTCCGTAGGTATCGAGCAACACACGGTCAAGTTCGTCAAAAACGTCCCGGACGCGTTCGGCGTTGCTTGACAGCCCCGGCAATGCGAAGGGGGAAACCGAGCGTATATCGAGCAGGGTGCCGACCGGGTCCTGCCTGATCCGCAAGGCAAGGGTCTGCTCCATGCCGATCACCGGATCGCGAACAAGCAGTTGCAACGCGGTCGCTTCGTCCAAAAGATCGGGCGGCAATTCATAGGCAACCGGCCACGCATTTTCCGCCGCCATCACAAGCGCTGCGGCATGAAGACGGGCAGGCGGAACGCGATACCGCCGCGGTACGATATCGGGATAGAACTCGGCCTGCGCCTCTTTCGTGTCCGGAGCGTCTTTGAGTGACAATCGCTGGATCCGGCTGACCGGATCCGCTTCGATCGGCGCGGTCCATACCGGCTCCGGAAGCATGGCTCCCGGAAGACTTGAGGTCCGGATTTCCGGTGGTGTCACAAGGTCGGTCGAGATGTCCGGCAGGCTCGGCGCGATGCGCAGCCCGGCCCCAAGCCAAACAAATGGAGCAAGCACCAGAATGCCGGCAAGCCCGCCCCAAAAGGCCGCCAGACTTCCCTCGCCGCCGCGCCGCCACAGTCTCCAGAGAGAAACCCCGGACAGCAGCACCGCGCTCAATGCAAGCAACCCCGCACCGCCTGCCGCGAGAACCAGAATGGTTTCATCAATAAAGCGAAACCGGTATCCGGCAACGGTGATCAGGAACACCGCAACCGCGAGCGCGCCAAGACGGTAGGCATAGTGCGCCGTTTCCGGCCTGTAGGTTGGTAAGCGTTTCAAGACGGCATCCCGGCCCCAACGTTTGAATCACGTTCCCTTTCAATGTGTAACGGCCCCGGATCAAAATTGCGACCGGACAATCACGCAAACCCGCCGCTCAACATGGCTGAAATGTATTCTTTCAGCGCGTTAAGCCATCCTGAAACAACGCAATTTTCTTAAGCAGACGTAATAAATCGTTACGCTTTTTTACTAGTCAAATCCCCCCATCAGCCCCAATTTTTAAAGAGCCTGCTAAATCGACGTGCAGCGCGGATTGCAAACCGGAAAAAAGTGGCTCGAACAATGTCTGACAAGTCCGCCGACCAAGTGCCCCATCGCCCAAATCTCGAAAGCCAGTACAAGCCTGTCGGTATTCAGGCCGTCAGCGCTGCAGCTCTTTGTCATCGGCCCGCCGAAACACAAAAGCCGCAGTCAAAACACGGTCAACACCGCGTTCTGCTGGATATGTTCAGTTGATCCATACCAGCCGGACGCGCATCTTGCGCCCGGCTGGTTCGAACCGGTTGCCAGACGACCGGCGCTGAAGAATGTTATGGCACGGTTCCCGGCACTGAGGCATGTTTTGGGGACGTCCCGCGCGGATGTCCGGAAATGCGTCTTGGAGCCAGATTGATGATCATAGCTTATTGCCCGTCGGTCAGCGGATTGCAGCGCATCGAATTGTCGGAAGGGCAGCCCATCCCGGGCACCGCGATCTGGATCGATTTGTTCAAGCCCAATCAGGCCGAGCAGATTGCTGCCGAAAAGATGATGGGCGCGCAGATCCCGACACGCGAGGAAATCACCTCAATCGAATCCTCCGCCCGGTTCTATGACGAACCCGGAGCGATCGTGATGACCGCGCTGTTGCCGATGGCGGCCCAGCAAACCGACGCGGCCAAGGCCTCGGTGATCTTTATCCTGAGTTCCAAACGTCTGGTCACGGTCCGCTATGGCGAGCCGCGGTCTCTGGTGGTGTGTTCCAAGAAGGTTCAGGCCGACCCGGGCATCCAGCATACGGGACCGGCCGTTCTGTTCACCATGCTCGACATCATCATCGACCGCTGCGCCGACGTTCTGGAAGACGCGTCAACCGAATATGACCGCCTGTCGCTTCTCGTGTTCGGGGCAGGCCTCACCTCCCGGAAAACAAAAGTGTATCAGGAAGCGATCAAGGCCCAGGGCCGGATCGGGCTGCAGACGGCGAAGATGCATCAGGTCTGTACGAGCCTGGCCCGGTTGATTCTCTATCTCGGCACGCATCCCAAAAAAGTCTCGCTCAGCGACGACCAGATCGCGTTGTGCAAGACGATCAGCCGCGACATCCACTCGATCAAGGAACATGGCGACGCCCTCGACAACAACCTGACGTTCCTGCTCGACGCGACCATTGGACTTGTCACGCTCGAGCAGAACCAGATCATCAAGATCTTCTCCGTCCTCGGCGTGATCTTTCTGCCCCCGACCCTGATTGCCTCGATCTACGGCATGAATTTCGAAAACATGCCGGAGCTCAGATGGTCGTTCGGGTTTCCGTTCTCGATCCTGTTGATGGTCGGGTCGATCGCCGCGACCTTCCTGCTGTTCCGGCTCAAGAAGCTGCTTTAGGACAAGACACTGACCGGATCTTTCACGGATAGAGCCGCACCTTCGTCCAGCCGCCTTCCGGCCCTGCACGGCGGAACACCACGCGGTCGTGCAGACGGAACGGCCGGTCGTGCCAGAACTCGATCGACACCGGCTCCAGCCGCATGCCCGACCAGTATCCGGGCCGCGGAATATCTCCGATCCCGAATTTCGCCGTATATCTTGCGACTTCTTTCTCAAGCGCAAACCGGCTTTCCAGCGGGCGGGATTGTTTCGACGCCCAGGCGCCGATCCGGCTGCCGCGCGGGCGCGACTTATAGTAGGCATCCGCTTCCGTGTCCGGCACTTGCACCACCCCGCCGCGGATGCGCACCTGCCGGCGCAATGATTTCCAGTGGAAACACATGGCAGCTTTCCCCGCGTTCACCAATTCGTGCCCCTTGGCACTCTCGAAATTGGTGTAGAAGACAAATCCCCGCTCATCGAAGTCCTTCAAAAGCACCATGCGCACATTCGGCAAGCCTTCTTCATCCACGGTCGCAAGGGCGAGCGCATTCGGGTCGTTCGGCTCGCTCCGCCCCGCGTCCTCCAGCCAGCTCCCGAACAGGGCAAATGGGTCTGCCGCCTCGACAAAATCATTGTTTTTTAACTCTTCGGTATGATCCTGAGCGTCTGTCATCTTGTGCCTTTGCGCCGTCACGGTGGCTTGACCAGCCCGGTGCGTATTTGCCGATTGGAAAGGTCGAAGCGATTGAACTGTAAGTGGCCATATAAGAATGTGCTGCGCAAGAGCCACCTCTTGCGTGCCCTGGCAGGCGGAGCCTTTCTCGCCCTGGGCGGCTGCGCCCAGGTGTCGGTTCCACTGGCCAGTGCGGACGTGCGCACCCCCCTCGTCATTTCCGGGCATCTCGGTGGCGCACAGGATACCGCCTTTGCCGATATCGATCCTATCGACCGGCAAATGATCGCAGCCACCCTGTCGGGCATGATCTCCACAGGCCCCGAAACCGGCTACCGTGCGGCAGACGCGCCGTCCTCCGGCTGGATCAATCCCGAAAGCGGCAATTCCGGCACGATTTCAAAAGTCGGCACGCAAACTCTGGCCAGCACCGGCTGCCTGACCTTCACCACAACGGCCAACACGATCGAAGGGGTCCGGCTCTATCAAGGAAGCGCTTGCCAGAATGCCTCCTCGCAGCTTACCGTCACCGCATTGAGATCAGCGGAAACTTGATTGCCGCGCTTTTGCGATTAAAAGCAACCGTCAGCAGCGTGTGTTGGAGCACCTTGGAATTTATTCCTAAAGCGCCAATATAAGGGTGGACTTTCCCGCTCCGGCTTCAGACAAGGCTGCGACGATGGATGGCCGGAGCACCGGCGGATCGCGAGACGGCAGTTGAGCGGCTCACAAACTCGGTAACTGAAAATGCGTGACCCCTACAGCGTTCTGGGCGTGGCAAAAAACGCCAGCGAGAGCGACATCAAAAAGGCCTTCAGGAAGTTGGCCAAGAAATACCACCCGGATCAGAACAAGGACGATCCGGGCGCACAGTCGCGTTTTGCCGAAGTCAACCAGGCCTATGAAATCGTCGGCGACAAGGACAAGCGCGCGCAATTCGACCGCGGCGAAATCGACGCCGAGGGCAAGCCCAAGTTCCAGGCCCACGGCTTTGACGGCTTCAGCGATTTCAGCGAATTCGGCGGCGGCGGCGGCGGCGCACGCGGCTTCCGGGGGCAATCCGGCGGCTTCAGCGGCGCCGGCGGCGGAGCGGGATCGTTCGACGACATCCTGAACGACATTCTGGGCGGCTTCGGCGGCGGCGGACGCCGCGCGCGCGGCGGTGGCGGTGCAAGTGCGGGTGCCGCGGGCGGTGCCGGAGGCCCGCGCGGCGCCGCACCCCAGAAGGGCAAGAATGCGGAGATCGTTGCCCGCGTGTCGCTGGAAGAGCTTGCGGTTTCGGCCAAGACCCAGGTCACCCTGCCGAGCGGCAAGACGGTCAATGTCAACATTCCCGCCGGAACCGGCGAGGGCGAAAAGATCCGTCTGCGGGGTCAGGGCTATCCGGGCGAGTTCGGCGGCCCGGCCGGGGATGCGGTGGTGGAAATCCGCCTGCGCCCGCACAAGCTGTTCGAGGTCAGGGGCGCCGACCTTCATCTCGACCTGCCGGTGACGCTTTATGAAGCGGTTCTGGGCGCAAAGATCCGCACCCCGATCCTGACCGGGGCGGTCAATCTCAGCATTCCGGCAGGTTCGTCGAGCGGCAAGGTCATGCGGCTGAAGGGCAAGGGCCTGCCGACCAGGGGCGGCGGCCATGGCGATCTTCTGGTCCGCATCGAGATCCAGCTGCCCGCCCGCTCCGACGGCGAGTTCGAAACCCTGATGAAAGCCTGGCGCGACATCACCCCCTATTCCGCCCGCGGGCCGGAATTCGACTGACCGGTCTCTCATCGGCCATGACCTGATCAGGGCATCCAGACCGCCGGGGTTTGCGATACCGGAAATGCCG
>NZ_SMMF01000034.1:0-214 GCF_009711355.1 Roseibium sp. RKSG952
GCCCCCGAGCGGGGATCCATCCCGTGACCACGCCACGCGCAAAGGCAACGGAATGGGGCAAGGTATCTCGCAACCGGCTTCATTTAGACGGCGAACTCGGGCCGGGAACGGATTGGTGGCTTACGTGCCCGATCGTATTTAGCTGACGTTCAACCGCCCTGTTTGAAGTGGCGGTTCCGGCCCCTGGACGAAGCCGCTCGCGCGGCAATGGCGC
>NZ_SMMF01000686.1:0-4158 GCF_009711355.1 Roseibium sp. RKSG952
GGTCCGGCGCTCAAAGCGCGCTGCTATGAGGCACAAAAAACGGAAGCCAAAATCGGCTTACGTGTTCTCAATTCATTGAGCGCCTCTGACGCCCTGCGTTCGAGAATGCCTAATGACGCCATTCCTTCGAGGGAATTGGGGGCTATAATCTTCGTTGGAATTTGTGCAACAACTCCTATTGTATTTGTAATTAGTAATCATTACCTTAATTTTTAAGTGATTAATAAGATTAGTAAAATTTAATATTATTATCGAGATAAGTTAAAATCACATGATTACACGAAAAAATGGTAAGTGATACGAGTTTTTTTGTTGGTTGTTTAGGGCGTTTGGTCGACGACGGCCGCCCGCGGCATTGAAAGGTGACCATGTTTATTGGATTGGGGGGCAGCTTGTGTAGCCAGTCTATACGATAGAATGGTGTGTTGGGTGGAGGTGTGACCGTGAAGCATATCTTGTTAATGCGGTTTAATGTGAGTTGGTCTGTGAAAGTTCCTTTGTCGTAGCCGATATTGGTCTTCTGTCTGCTGAATGGACGTCACCGAAAATCATTCTTGCATACAAGGATTGCCGAGGCGGGATTGGGGGAAAATTATGGGGCTGCCGATCTTGAGTAGAGGTTGAACGCGAAATAGATCTAATAGAAAAATGGCTAATATAGCTGATGTTGCAAATAATATTCGACGTCATTCAGAGTTTTGGGTTTGAGGTATAATTCATGACAAAAAAAAATACGCTATCCAAGGCGATAAAGCGTTATAGAAGTTATCTATTATCCGTCGCTTTTGTCAGTTTTTGTGTGAATATTTTGTTGTTCACGACGCCTTTGTTTCTTATGCAGGTCTACGACAGGGTTCTGGCAAGCAGAAATGAATTTACACTCTTAATGTTGGTTCTTGTTTCCTTGCTGTTGCTGGCAATCCTTGGCGGTATGGAGTTTCTACGCTCCAACATGATGGTCAGGATGGGTGTGCAGTTCGATACAATCGTGGCCCAACCCACCTTTCGTAAGGTGTTTTCCAACGCATTGCGACCTTCCAGCCCTGGGGGGCGGCAAGCACTTGATGATATTGAAAAACTACGCGGTTTCCTGACAGGAAACGGGTTGACTACCTTCCTAGATGTGCCTTGGGTGCCTCTGTTTCTGGCCGCTACATTTCTTTTTCATCCACTGCTCGGCTTGGTTGCAACAGGTGGAGCCATCGTCATTTTCGCACTTGCGTTGTATAATGAAACTGCAACACGGAAACTCATTGCCGAAGCTGGAGAAACAGCGCAGACCGCGAGTCACATTGCTTCCGTGACCTTTCGAAATGCTGAAGTCATCAAGGCTCTCGGGATGGAGCGGGTGATGAGTGAAAAATGGCGGGAAAAACACGACCACGTTGTAGACCGCCACGTTCTTGCAAGTGGCCGGAGTGCTAGGGCGCTCTCCATTTCGAGATTTGTAAGGTTGGCTCTGCAGGTTCTCATGCTCGCAACCGGGGCGTATCTCGTTATAGAAAACCAGGTTACCGCCGGGATCATGTTTGCCTCATCCATGATGATGGGGCGCGCGCTTGCTCCCGTTGAACAATCAGTTTCAAATTGGAAACAGTTCATAGTCGCACGTGGTGCATATCTCAGATTGAAAACCGTTCTGGATGGCGGGACCGATCCTCTTGAGCATATTGACTTGCCGGACCCAAAGGGTGCGGTGTCGGTTGACAAGCTGATTTACATGCTGCCAGGCTCAGATCGGCCGGTACTGGAGAACGTAGCATTTTCAATTGCGCCGGGTGTTGTGCTCGCAATTATTGGAGCAAGCGGCGCAGGAAAGTCCAGTTTGGTGCGGCATCTGGTCGGTGTCTGTTGGCCAACCAGAGGGGCGGTCCGATTGGACGGAGCCGAGCTTTCACATTGGGATCCGGTCAAGCTTGGTCCGTTCATCGGTTACCTTCCGCAAGATGTGGAGGTCTTTTCGGGCACGATTTCCGAAAACATCTCACGATATCAGCCGGACCGGGATGAGGATGTTGTAAGAGCGGCCAAACGGGCAGGCGTCCACGATATGATCCTCGGATTGCCAAAGGGGTATGCCACAGACGTTGGACAAGGCGGATGGCGACTGTCAGGCGGGCAACTTCAGCGTATCGGTTTGGCTCGGGCCTTGTTCGGTAACCCGAAACTACTGGTTCTTGACGAACCCGATGCAAGTCTGGACTCGACCGGTGAAGAGGCGCTGGTAAACGCGTTGCAGCAGATGAAAGCAGATGGAACGACGATTATCTTTGTAAGTCACAAAGCGAATATGCTGCGTATCTCCGACAAGGTCCTTGTTCTTGAAAGCGGTAAGGTTCGCGCCTTTGGACCGACTAACGAAGTCTTGAAATCTGGAATGGTCAGTGCTGGAGGCGCACCGGGCGGCCGCACTGATAAATCATCTCAGGGAACAAGTGGGGCACAGCCGCACCGCATTGTCTCCACATCGGCAAGGGCTCCTGTGGAACAAACAGACCAGTTGGCTGTCGCGGCTGCTTCTGCAAGAAGACAAGAGCCAGACTAATTTTTCAGTTTCAGTATTGTGAGGTTTCCAATGTTCAGACGCAAAACCGGGGGGGAGAGACATAGCCCGAAACCCTTTGTCATTGCAGCTTATGTGCTCGCATTTTTGACGTTTGGTGCGCTCGGAGGATGGGCAGCAACCGCTCCACTTGATAGTGCCGTGGTTTCAAACGGGGTATTAAGCGTTGAAAGTTCAAAGAAGGTCGTCGACCACTTGGAAGGTGGCATTGTCAAACAAATTCTGGTCAAGAATGGTGACGAAGTGAAGGCCGGGGATGTTTTGATAAGGTTAAGTGAGGTTCAGGCAAAAGCGGAACAGTCGATGTTGGGCAAGCGGTTGAAGATTGCCCGGGCCGAAGCTGCGCGCCTGGAGGCAGAGCGCTCACTCGAACCAACCTTGGAATTCCCGCCCGAAATTGCGGATTCTACGGACCCGCAGGTTCAGCACGCCGTGAAAACCCAGCTTGACTTATTCAAGGAGCGGACCTCGGTTTTGAACAGTCAGATCGATATTGAAAACTCGAAAATCGAGCAACTGACAAAAAATATTCATGGCCTCGAACTGCAACGCGATGCAACTGAAAAGGAAATGGGGTTGATCGAAGGAGAAGTAACGCGTCTGGCGGAAGGGCAGGGGAAGGGGGTTGTTTCCATGAATAAGCTATCCGAGTTTCAGAGAACTGAAGCCGAATTGAGCGGCACCTATGGTGGTTTAATTTCCAAAATCGCAAGTGCACAAGAAAGTGTAAGTGAGGACAAGTTGGAGATTGTCAAGTTGCGCCAGAGTTTCAGCGAGAGGGCGGCCGATGAGCTTCAGGACTTGCGTGAGCAATTGACAGAACTTGAAGAAAAAGAAGTTATCGCCGCCGACACACTACGCCGTGTCGACATCAGGGCGCCGGTTGACGGGGTTGTCCAAAACCTTCAGGTGCACACGGTTGGTGGCGTGGTCAAGTCGGGTGCGCCGTTGCTTGAAATCGTACCCAAGGACGAAGAGCTTGTTATCAATGCCCAAATTGGAATGCTTGATATCAACAGTGTTCACCCGGGCCTGAAAGCCGAAGTCCGGCTGCCTTCGTTCAAGAACCGCTATATGCATCCGGTCTTTGGCGTGCTTGATTATATATCGCCAGACACGATCACACCTGAAAACACTGACCAGTCCCCGTATTATCAAGCGCGTATTCTGGTCAAGGAAAGCGAATTCCCTGCAGAAATGAGAGACAAATTGTCTCCAGGAATGCCGGCTGAAGTTATCATACCGACGGGCGAACGCACGGCATTGCAATACTTGTTGCAGCCTTTTCAGGACGCATTTCGCAAAAGTTTAAACGAAGACTGACGCATTGCCAACTTTGTCCCCCTCGGGTTTACCGGAGACTAAAACTTACACAGAATACTGGTTTTGGAAAGCAAGCGATCAGGCACTTGGTATCCTGCAGAATTTCGTGTTTGGGCTGTTCGTGAGTACTGAAACTGTAGAACCTGAGCACGTCTATTTACCTCGCCAATTTGGAACGGCTGTGTTTCACCCCCATGAGAGGATTGGAGGGTGGAGTTCGTCCCTGTTTCCGGACGTTTGAATATGTCGGCTATGCGGGCATTTTGAAAGTG
>NZ_SMMF01000015.1:0-207 GCF_009711355.1 Roseibium sp. RKSG952
GCTGCAGAGGCAGCGTAACAGAGCTTCTGGCCATCAAATAGGTCGGGTTCACCGGACGGACACGATTAAACGTGATTTCAAGCCCTTAAAACTGATAGATCGCAAGCTTGCCCTGCCGAGCTGATGAGCCCGGCGGGGAATATTTTTTTAAGCTCGATCGGCGCGCAGTTCGAATAGATCGTGTCCGTCCGGTAAACCCGGCCTTTT
>NZ_SMMF01000159.1:0-312 GCF_009711355.1 Roseibium sp. RKSG952
AGCCTCGTCCTTCAGGGCGGGGAGCAGTCACGTCGATGAATTCTTCGAGACCGCGATCGTCGGCCTCCACGATGTCAGCTTCGTCGTCCGGGTCCCTACCCTTGAAGAGTTCGTAGAATACGGCGATGCCGCGTTTTTCTTCCAAGTTCTCGGATCTCATGTCGCCCTCGGGTTTCTCGCTAATTCCCCTTAATTCTCCCTACAGAGAGGCAAGGTACAAGCTCGTTCGCTAGTCTTCAGTTGAGAAACCTCGGGTCTTTCATGGTAACGACCTTGCCGCGCTCGTTCTCCGCCGGATAGGCGGCTCTGAAG
>NZ_SMMF01000777.1:0-8649 GCF_009711355.1 Roseibium sp. RKSG952
CGCCATTGCCGCGCGAGCGGCTTCGTCCTTAGGCCGCAAGCGGCCCCCTAGGTTTGGATTGCCTCGCTGGCGATGCGTGCTGCGATCCCAAAGAACTCGCATGCCAGATTGATACATGCCTCCTTGCAGGCCTTGGTTGACGAGACGCCTTGAACGGATCTGAAAACGTCTCTGTCTAACGCCTCGTCAGCAACAATTCTATTCGAGGTTACTCTGCTGCTTGTAACTTGTCCGGTCTGTTCAAATCGTAGACAAACGGGAAGTCTCCCGTGAAGTTTGCATCGACCACATCTCCATTCGTTCCGATCAGCAAATAGAGCGTCTGGCTTTCTTCCAAATTGTGCACGGAGACTACATAGTTGCTGTCAACCTTCGCAGCGATCTTCGTTTGCGAGACCGGGACAAGGCTCCAGCTTTGCGGAAGCGGGTTTCAGTCCTTATTGTCAACGGCGGAGTAAAATCAGTCCAATGGGCGGCGTAAAAGTCGTCCACTTGCAGCGCACGCATGAGCCCGCCGGGAGGGCGTAGCCCAAACGGGGGGCTCATGCGTGCGCTGCAAATTTTCGGGTATTTTGAAACGGGGCCGAACACTTACACGAATGCCTTGATCGACTTTGACGCGGAAAATCCCACCCCTATCCCGCATGATCTTCTGGTCAAGGCCGCATATGTGAACCCGGTCGATACCAAGATCCGGCAGCAGCGTGCTCCGGTGGGTGGCACCCCCGATATTTTGGGCCGGGATGCTGCAGGACAGGTCGTGGCGATTGGAGATGCAGTGACCGGGGTCAATGTCGGCGGCATGGTCTGGTACGCTGGCACCGTCAACCGTCCCGGCACCAATGCGTGGCAAGCAAGCCTGGAAACCCTCCAATACCAGTTCGACATCCCGGTCTGTCATCTTGGAACACATCGCCGACCTCTAAATCACATCGGCAACCTATGAGTCACATTGAAGTCAAATCCGGCATCCCAAGACCTGTACCTGAGCCAATTCGTCCACACTGCCTAAAACGCAATATTGAGACGCAGGCCGCCGGATACCTGGTTTTCGTGTTCGCCAATCAGTGCGTTTGCCGATGCTTCAAGGGTGACCTTTTCATCGACTGCCGCTTCCACGGCGACGCCGAGGTCCGCAAATAACTGGTCAAAGTTGTCACTCGCGACAAAGCTCGCAGTGGGGCTGCCGAGACCGGCAGCGGAGACGGTTGCATCGAAACCGTCGTCACCGAGAAGGGCAAGAAGTCCGGCCTCGATTGTGGCTTGTGTTTGGAAACCGCCGATGGCGAAGGTCGTTCCCAATTCCAGAGCAGGGTTCAATGAAACGATATAGGCATCAGAATCAGACACATTGCGATCGAAAGACAAACCGCCGGTTATCGTGTAGCCGTCCGTTTGGACATAGGTCAGACCCGCATCCAGATAGGGCTTGAAGAACAGTGTTTCGGATATGTCAAACTTGTGTGCCGCGCGCACATGTCCTGCCGCCCAGTGCATATCCGTGTCGACGGCTCCACCTGCCGAGCCGAATGGGGCAATGGTATCGCGGGTCAGGTCGACGGTGCCATAGCCGCCAGACAGAGACCCGGCGAGCGTGGTGTTGCCCAAGACGTATTTCAGGACGCCGCCAACATGGTACCGGTCACCGCCGCCGCCGGAATAGGATGTATCCAGCGAGTAGTCCTCATAGGCAAACGCACCACCGGCGAACCAGTTGGGCGCAATCTCCATTTGAAGCCCGCCCGAGACAACGAGCGCCGTTTCCCGTGCACTCGGGCTAGAGCCGTCCTCGCTTATATTGCGGACAAGGCCTGAGATATCCGCCCAATAGCAGCTCCCTTCCTCGCCAAGAGAAACAGTGGTTCCCTCGCCAAAGCCCGGACAACTCATCAACTGATTGGAAAAGCGCAGTGAGGACTGGGTTGCAGCCTGCGCCGCACGCAAGACATCAGAGGGTGTCATGCGCTCGTAGACGTCGAGCAAGTCTTCCAGGGTCTCGAGCCTGAGGACTTTCAGCAGGAACTCATCAAGAAATGCCAGTTGGTTTGCGCCGTCATTGAGATCCTGGCGCCGAAGGGTTGCCAGCTTTTCGACATAAGTGCCAACGATCCGGTCGTTCTGCGTAATGTCGGTCGAGCTTTGCGCCGTGTCTGTGCCGGGCACGGGCCACGGTGAATAATCGACGTCATAGGTGAAATAAAGCTGCTCCTCGCCGCTCACCGTCTGCTGGCCCAGCGAATAGCTGACGGTGGATGTATCGGACACAGCCAGATCCGTTGACTCAATGTCCGCATTTGACGATGTCAGGTAGACGATGGTTCCGGTTTCCCCACTCACCGGCGCAGTGCCGACGAGATTGGGGAGCACCGAGCCGTCCAGCGTCGCCTGGGTGCTGGCTGTGATGTCAATAAGATCAGAGCTGTTCAAGATGTCCGCATCAACTTGAAGAACGCCGCCGGAGGTCTGTGTGATCGCAGCCTTGACCTCACTCGTCGCGACAGTTCCGACCGTTCCCGCGGTCATGGTACCCGAGTTGGTCAGTGTCGACGAGCTGTGCCCCATGTCAAAGTCGCGCCCGAGCCCAAGCGTACCGGAGTTCATAAAGGTATTGCTGATCGTGGCTCCGGTGCTGTCTTCGGTGTCCAGTTTCACCGACCCCTCGAAAGTTCCATCATTGTTGATGGTCAGGTCGCCGAGATTTGTGCGAACCGCATAATTGGTCGTTGACGACGTCTCTGCCATGGAAATTGTGCCGTTATTGTTGATCACATTGGACACGCCGTGGCCTATCGCGATCGTGTCACCGCCGTCCGAGGCAGAGGATACGGTCGCGGTCCTGGCGATGGTCAGTGTGATGGTGCCCATCGTAAGCGCGCCATCGGATTGCAAGATCAGGGCACTGCCGTCTGTGCCCTCTGCCTTCACATCCGTGTTCACATTGATGTCGATGTTTCCGGCATTACCGCCATAGCCTGAGCTGTGGGTGCCGCTCACACTCTGCGCGAAGATGGCGTGGGACGTGTTTCCTGACACGGTGATCGGCCCGTTCACGGTAAGCGATACATCGCCGGAATCTCCATTCGCGCTGCCATTGCCGCCGGCGAAGGTCACCGAGAGATTCACTCCCTCGATATGTGCGGCTCCTCCGGAGCCGCCCGTGCTTTGCGCCCAAACGCCATGAGCATAATCTCCGCTGGAGTTGATGCCCCCACCGCCTATCGTGACATCAATATCGCCGCCATCACCACCATTGCCGCCATCAAGCTGCACGCCGACGCCCTTGCCGATGTTGAGATCGACACCCAAAGTGCCTGTCAGAGCGCGCGTGATATTGCCTGCCCGGCCGCCGCCGCCGCCCACAGACTGGGCGAAAACCCCAATGGCGTCATCGCCATCGGTGACAACAGAGCCTGTCGAGCTGACGGTGACGTCGCCGCCATCGCCACCAGCGCCCCCCTGGCCGCCCAGTGCAAAGGTCGTCAAGGATCCGAAGCCCGGGTTGCCCGTGCCGCCATGACCGCCGCCGCCGCCAACGGAATGAGCGTGAATGGCGTCGGCATAGTCCCCGAGGGTACTGACGGCACCGGTGTTGGTGACGGAGACATCACCGCCATCCCCAGCAGCGCCGCCCTGGCCGCCGATGACCAGTTTTGCAGACTGATAACTGCGGAAATTGCCTGCAAATTCACTCGCAACATCTTCAAAATAACCCGCTTGCAGCGTCACCATGTTTTCAGGCAAAGACGCTTCCGTGCCAAGCGAAGCATTGCCGCCAACCCCGCCGCCGCCGCCGGTTGATTGCGCGAACAAGGCAAATGCATTGTCGGATTTGGTGGTCACGGTTGCGCTATTCGAGATGGACACACTACCGCCATCGCCGCCGCCGGACCCGTTGCCGCCGATCTCTAGGTTGAAGGTCGGGGTATAGGTGCTCTTGTTGCCGCTGGCATCCGTGCAGCTGGCGGACGAGGACAGGCTTGTGCTGAATGTGCAGCCGCTGCCCGTCAGACTGATCTGCTGGCCGGACACCGAGCCTCCATCGCCGCCGCCGCCGCCTACCGATTGAGCGAAGACCGCGTATCCGCTGCTTTCAAGGGACACGGCACCGCTGTTGGTGACAGACACATCACCGCCATGATGGCCGCTGCCGCCCTTGCCGCCAACATTGATCGTGCTGTTGATGGTGACATTTGTGTCGTCTTGCGGGGTTCCGCGCGTCAGGTCAAACGCGATCGATCCGGCTGAACCGCCCTGCCCCCCGCCGCCGCCGACGGACTGCGCATATATTCCGTTGGAATCCGGTTCATTGATCGTGATTGCGCCACTATTTGTTACCGTCACAACGCCTGCCGTGTTTCCGGAACCGCCGCTGCCGCCAACTGCGGAATTGATGTTGGCGGAGCTGTCGTCTGTGATCTGCGCAACATACAGGTAGGCATTGCCGCCCGCGCCGCCATCGCCCCCTACGGACTGGGCGAAAATGCCATCGGAAAAGTAGTTTCCGGTCGTAATTGCCGCATCATTGGTAATCGTCACATCAGCGCCGGCGCCTCCGTTGCCGCCGCCACCGCCAACGGTTACGCCGACATCAATACCGCCCGAACTGCTCAGGGTCAGATTGCCGGAATAGGCGGCACCACCTTGCCCGCCGCTGCCGCCCACGGACTGGGCGAATATGCCACGAGAGGAATAGCCCGACGTGATGACTGAACCTGTGCTTTGGGCAGTCACATTGACCTCGCCCGCACTGCCGCCGCCGCCGCCTCCGCCTCCGACCGTTACACTGGCGGACCCTGAATAGTCACCGCCTGTAAGAGCACCTTCAACGGCAAGTCCGCCATGCCCTCCTCCGCCGCCGACGCTGCTGGCGTATATCCCTTCCGAATAATCCCCGGCGGTGATCACGCCGCCGCTGACGGTGGCCGTCACGTCCCCGCCCTGGCCGCCCTGGCCACCGCTGCCGCCAACCGTGACGGCGAGGGCACCCATGGAGCCGACAGTGCCATTGATTGCGGCGAGCGCGTTGCCGCCACCACCGCCATGGCTGGTTGCCTTGACGGCTGCCGCATAGTCGCCGCTTGTGGAAACGGCCGACTGGTCATCTATTGTTATCGTTACTGCGCCAGCCGTCCCGCCTGCTGTACCGGAGCCTGAAATACTGACGTTTGCATTTCCTCCGCTCATCGCATCACCAGCAATACTCATGCCGCCATTGCCGCCATTGCCGCCAATTGACTGGGCCAGAATACCGAATGCAGTGTCGCCAAATGTGACAATTGCGGCCTCTTTATAAGTCACCGCGACTGTTCCACTGTCGCCGCCGCTGCCGCCGTCGCCGCCGAGTGCAAGACCTATGGAACCCGTACTTGACAGGCTCCCCGATGCCGTCATGGAACCATGCCCTCCGCCGCCCCCGATGGACTGGGCGACAATGCCCGCGCCGCCCTGGCTGTCGTTGACGTTGATTTCCGAGGAGGAATTGACTTTCACATCGCCCGCAGTTCCACCTGAACCGCCATCGCCGCCAAGCGCGAGGTCAAGATCGCCGGCCTCCGTGCTTCCCGAGGCTGCAAGTACCATTTTCGCAACGCCGCCGGCACCGCCGGTTGATTGCGCGACAATCCCATCGGAACCCGCGCCATTGATCGAAATCAGTTCGCTACTTGTCGTGACAGTGACATCTCCCGCATCACCGCCGGGGCCGCCGCTGCCCCCGATTGCCAGGCTTGCGCCGGACATTTGCACGGCATTGGCATCGATTGTCAGACCGGACGCCCCGCCGCCACCGCCGACCGACTGAGCCAGAATGCCGTCGGCATTGTCACCGTTCGTGGTTAGATTCCCATCGGCACTGACGGACACGCTTTTGCCGTCGCCACCGGCGCCGCCGGACCCGCCGAGGGCGACGCTTGCGGAGACGCCGGTGGAATTCGCGCTGGAAATCGTTGTTCCAGCAGCGCCGCCACCGCCGCCGATGGATTGCGCTGTGATGGCAGTTGAATGGTCGCCGCTTGTGGCAATCGCGGATGTAACCGACGCTGTTGCCGTGTTCGCATTGCCGCCATTGCCGCCATCGCCACTGGCACCGAGCGACAGGTCAAACCCGAAACCCGCGCTTGCAGAGATCGCGTAGCCGCCATGTCCGCCGCCACCGCCAATGCTTTGAACCACAACGCCCTTGGCCCTGTCACCTTCGGTCTTGATCGTTGCGGCAGTTTTACCAATGTCTGTGTATTCCGCGGTGCCGCCGGTTCCGCCACTGCCGCCACTGCCGCCAAGGGACGAAGAAAATTCAGCACCGGAACTGAATACGTTGGACCCATGGCCGCCGCCGCCGCCAACACTCTGGCTCACAGCACCGGTGGCATCATCGCCGCTTGTTGAAACCGCAACCTTGTTTTGTATGTAAACAGCCCCGCCGTTGCCGCCGCTACCGCCAGAGCCGCCAAAGCTTTGCATACCGGACGTCGAGTGGGCCGACCCGCCGCCGCCGCCAACGCTTTGCGCAAGAATGCCGGTTGCGTAACTGCCGGTCGAGGTGACCTCAGCGAAATTGTATATTTCAACCTGACCGCCACTCCCGCCAGAGCCTGCGCTCCCGCCAAAGGACTCCAAACCATCGCTGCCGCCGCCCGCACCGCCACCGCCGCCAATACTTTGCGCATGTATGCCGAAGGAGGTCTCGCCAGCGGTTGTCACCGAACCGCCGTCCGTCGTGACGATGACCTTGCCCCCCGACCCGCCGGCAGAGCCGGAGCCGCCCATCGCGGACAGGCCGTCGCCACTTGAGCCACGCCCGCCGCCGCCGCCAATGGACTGTGCGAAAATCCCGTCCGAGTTGTCTCCTGCAGTCGAGATTACGGAGGAGGCCGCGATATCAATGGTGACGGAACCGCCAGCACCTGCACTCTGCGAGCCAGCACCATAGCCAATCAGGCCGCTCCCTTTTCCCGCATCACCTGAAAAGCCACCAACGCTTTGGGCGATAACCGCTATGGACTCGCCGCCGGTCGTCTTGACCGTACCGTCGAGATCGATCTCCACCGCCCCTCCGGGGCCCGACCCGTCGCCCGCACCGCCACTTCCGGATCCGAGGCCGCCACTGCCGCTGCCGCCGTTGCCGCCAGCCCCACCAATGCTCTGGGCGAACAGGCCATGTCCTTGCGTGCCTGACGACTGAATACCCGAGGAACCCGTGGTGATATTGATCGTTACGCTTCCACCGGTGCCGCCCAGGCGGCCGTCGCCGCCCTTCGCGCTGCCGAGGGAGCTGTCCCCGTTTCCGCCATCTCCACCGCTGCCGCCAGTACTCGACGCAAAGACTGCAGTGCCAATGGTTGTGGCGTTGATGCTTGCGCTGTTCGACTGGACGACGACTTCACCGCCATCGCCGCCGTTCCCGCCATTTCCGGCATAACTTGAATCCGCGGTACCGCCCGCGTTGCCGCCCTTGCTGCCGTCGCCGCCAGCGCTGAGCGCGCTGACAAACCCGATCACGGTCGAACTGGAATCCTCGCCCTGAGTGAAGGTTATATCGCTGTTGAATATGACGCTGACATCACCGCCCACCCCTGAGTTGCCCGCGCGCCCGCCTTCGGATTTCCCCGCATCGGACACGCCATGTCCGCCTTCGCCCGAGTCGCCACCGCGCGACAATGCGTTGATCTTGCCCGCGGACATGGTTATGGCGCTGCCGTTTCCGTAGACCAATGTCACCGTGCTGCCATCGCCGCCATCGCCGCCGCGGCCGCCGCTGCCGGTTCCCGACGTGGTTTTACCTTCGCCGCCATCGCCGCCATTGCCGCCCTGAGAGATGAAGACCGTGCCCGCCAGATCAGTGATGGACCCGGATTCGTGATCCAGTCCCAGCGAACCTCCGAGCCCGCCGGTACCGCCGTCCTGACCGCCGGTGTCATCGACACCGGAGCGTTCCTTGCCGTCGTGCCCCTTGCCGCCGGTCGAAGTCACCAGATAGCTTTGGCCGGTGCTGTCGATGCCGTAGGTGTCATTTCCGTTCGAGCCAAGAAACTCGACCTCGATGTCACGCGCATAGTCGCCATTGTCGCCGTCGTTTTTGCCTTCATCTCCGACAGAGGCGATTTCGACCACAACCGATGCGTTGCCGTTGGTCGCATCCTTGCTCAGTTCCTCGAACACAAACGAACGGTCGTCGCCATCGCCTTCCCCCACATTCTCCGAATACGGATAGACGTCGCCCTTGCAGGTGGTAACCTCGTCGGACTTGTTACAACCGCTTGCCTCTGCTGCCGGCGAAAGTGCCGCAGGCGGCACGAGGGCAGTGGTGGACAGCGCCAATGCATAAAAAAATGATCGATCCAAGGTGGTCTCTCCAGAACAACACACCTAACGTAGAGTGATATTGGAATATTCTGCAAGAGGGCATCTTTCCGGGGCTTCACAGCCCCGGCCTTATTGAAGCGAGCGCTGCGCAACTATATTCAGCTACCGTTTTTTTGGGAAACTTGGAAAGCAGCGATTGGAACGAACCAAGGCCTGAGAACTTCGGAACCCGGTCGCGGCAGACGTAAACGCGACTCCAATCCAAGCAATTTCAACGGCTTGAATTTCGTCAATATCTACACGCGCTTACGAGAAATTCACCAAATCGGCGCAGTCATGAGGTTCAGA
>NZ_SMMF01000060.1:0-231 GCF_009711355.1 Roseibium sp. RKSG952
TTGCCTCACCGCCTCAAGACAGATCTCCCGTGTCTGGATGGGTGCCGGCACCCATCGCAACGCGCTGCCGTCTTGCCTCACCGCATCGCGGCACATCTCCGGAGACCGGAGGTCTTCCGGAACATGTTGCAACACCCAGCCGAATTGCCTCACCGCTTCGAGGCACATCCCCTCCCTTCGGAGGTTTTCCGGCACATATTGCAACGCCGCGCCATTTTGCCTGACCGCTTC
>NZ_SMMF01000264.1:0-462 GCF_009711355.1 Roseibium sp. RKSG952
ACAGGATGAACAACCTTCTCAGAACTCACACCTAGGAACCAATGGCTTTCCCCGCTGCCTTGTTGCACTTCGCGGCTAAATCAACCCTTGAGTTCACCGAATGCCACAAACGTTCGATCATCCGGTTATCGATCCACCGGCCACAGCCGTTCATTGAGATCTTCACTTTGTAATCCAGCAGCGCCTGGTGAAAACAGTCCTGGAGAATTGGACACTCTGATCTGAATTGAAAATTTCGGGCGGACAAAATCTGGCAAGCGAGTCCTTAAGGGCTTCGACGCAAAAACGGGCCTCCATGGTATTGGATAACCGCCAGCTTAAAACCTTCCGGCTGTGCCAGTCCATGATTGCCACCAGATACAGGAACCCGCGCCGCATCAGAATTTATGGCCTGATCGAACCGAAGCTGTGTGTGGACGCCCCGGGAAATGGAAGCAGTTTTTCGCGGATTGATGAGAGATG
>NZ_SMMF01000105.1:0-258 GCF_009711355.1 Roseibium sp. RKSG952
ATTCTCCTGAAACTTCGACGTTCCAGGATAAGCCTCCAGGGTCTGGTAGTCTGGTGGCAGTTGCTACCTAATTCCGACAAAACTTCTGTTGCCTGAGAGGCTGAGTAACCCGCACAAGCTCACAGGTGACATTCGGACCTGAATGCCGCGATTAATATTCTGCGTCGTGGCGGCTGCGGTTCTGGACGTGGAAGACGGGCAGAGACTCTCCGATGAAGCGTCAACTGAACGGATGGTTGCTTGAGGTGCCATCCCGAA
>NZ_SMMF01000947.1:0-7359 GCF_009711355.1 Roseibium sp. RKSG952
GAATAGACCGCGCGACCGCATGGCGGCCACCGTGGCTATCGTGGGATGACCAGCAAAGGGAATTTCGCGGCTGGCGAGGAAGTAGCGGACACGAATATCCGCGACATCCGATGGGCCGGTAAACGTGCACTCCACCAGCGATGTTTCGCGGACATAGGCGGTGCAGACATCCACCGGCAATATGGCCCCGCCGTGGACAACAGCGCAGCCGTTACCTCCGAATGCCCGGTCACTAAAGGCATCCACCCAGTCAAAGTCGAACCAGCTCATGCCGCATCTCCCATATGCATTTCGTCGCGTCAGGGACGCGCCCTGCCGGTTCGCATGTTTCGCCGCTGTAGCGGCGGATGTCACGTATTTTCAGAAAGTCTGGGACCGTTCAGTGAACGGCCACCGGCGACAGATCGTGCTGTCGCGCCAGCACAAAGGCCAGCTTGCGGTCAGATACCAACGCAAGTTGCTGACCATCGGAGTCGTGGACAGCATAAAGCTGGTCCAGATCTCCGGCCTGATCCTGCAGATCCTGAGGCAGGTCGGCCACGTCGACAGCTTTCACATATACGATCCGGTCGCCTTCGGTGTTGATCTCAATCGGTGTATTCATGCCTTACCCCTTTCTTATGTTGATCGTTTGCACCACGGTTTCGGGCACGGCGCGGGTCAGGTCGACATGCAGCAGACCGTTTTCCATAATCGCCTCGCCCACCTCGACACCATCTGCCAGCACGAACATGCGCTGAAACTGGCGCGCGGCGATGCCCCGGTGAAGGAACACACGTCCCTCACTGTCGTCGCGTTGACGGCCCCGGATAACCAGTTGGCGATCCTCGATCGTGATCGACAGGTCCTCTTCAGCAAAACCGGCCACGGCCAGTGTGATGCGGTAGGAAAAATCCGAGGTCTGTTCGATATTATAGGGCGGATACCCTTCATTTCCGGCCTTTGCAGACCGTTCAAGAAGGCGTTCCAACTGCTCGAACCCCAAAAGATGCGGGTATGAGCCAAGAGTAAGTTTCGACACGTTATTATCGTCCTTCATTGTCAAAGCGACGTGTTGTGCGGCCCCGTAGCGGCAACCGTACATAACAGAATATGGGAAGAAACCAGGATGTCCACAAGGTCTAGGCGGATTCACCGGAACACACTATTCTGTGTGGAACGCACCACCAGAATACTGAGTCGTCCATGAACGCACCCACCGACCTTTCGATGAAAACCGATGAAGTTCTGCGGGTTGAGCTGGAGGTTTTTCGTCGTCAGCACCGTGATCTCGATGAAGCCATCGAAGCGCTACAGGCCAAGGGCACAGCCGATCAGCTGACCGTAAAACGTCTGAAAAAGCAGAAACTGCGCCTGAAGGACATCATACGTCTGATCGAAGACCGCCTGACCCCCGATATCATCGCCTGAGGCGCGCGTACCGCATTGCCTGACAGGCGGATTTGGCTATAGTGCGCGCTCTTTCCGAAGGCAGGGACGTAAGCGGATGAGCGATGTGAAGGTGGGGATCATCATGGGCAGCCAGTCGGACTGGCCCACGATGAAAGAAGCAGCAGATATTCTGGATGATCTGGGCGTGGCTTATGAGGCGCGGATTGTCTCGGCCCACAGAACACCTGACCGGCTTTGGGATTACGGAAAGACCGCTGTAGAGCGCGGATTGCAGGTTATTATCGCCGGTGCGGGCGGTGCGGCACACCTTCCCGGAATGATGGCGTCCAAAACGCGGGTTCCCGTGGTCGGTGTACCGGTGCAGACACGGGCGCTGTCCGGTGTCGACTCGCTGTATTCAATTGTTCAGATGCCCAAGGGCTTTCCTGTGGCGACCATGGCAATCGGTTCCGCCGGTGGTGCAAATGCGGGCCTGATGGCTGCGGGTATTCTTGCCCTGCAGGATGAAGCGCTGGCCGAACGGCTGGATGCATGGCGCGAGGCGCTCTCGGCCTCGATCCCCGAGGAGCCAAGCGATGACTGAGGCGCTCGCCCCCGGGGCAGTAATCGGAATTCTGGGCGGTGGTCAGCTGGGCCGGATGCTTTCAGTAGCAGCCTCGCGTCTGGGATTTACCACCCATATCTATGAACCCGGCGCAAACCCGCCCGCAGGTCAGGTTGCAGATCGCGTTACCACCGCCGCCTACGATGACGAAGCCGCTCTGACGGCTTTTGCGAAATCCGTGGACGTCATCACCTATGAATTCGAGAACATTCCGACCGAGGCTCTGGATCTGCTCGAGGCGCATTGCCCCATCCGACCGGGACGCGAAGCGCTGCGGGTCAGTCAAGACAGGTTGACCGAAAAGACGTTTCTGCAGGGGCTGGGGCTGAATACGGCGCCTTTCGCTGACATTACCGATCTGGACAGCCTGAACGCGGCGATCGAAGAAATCGGCACGCCTGCGATCCTCAAGACCCGCCGCTTTGGCTATGACGGCAAAGGACAGGCACGGCTGCACGCACCTGAAGACGCCGAAACGGCATTGGCTGACATGGCAGGGGCTCCGGCCATTCTTGAGGGGTTCGTGGATTTCTCGCATGAGGTGTCGATTATCGCTGCGCGCGGTCTGGATGGGCAGGTTGCCTGTTTCGATCCGGGCGAGAATGTGCACCGTGATGGTATCCTGCACACCACCACAGTCCCTGCCCGCCTGCCCCCTGCACAACGGACCGACGCGATCCTGCTGGCGGCAAATATCCTTAACGCGCTGGATTATGTCGGCGTCATGGGGGTTGAGCTTTTTGTAACGCCGCAGGGCCTGATCGTGAATGAAATCGCACCGCGCGTTCACAACTCGGGGCACTGGACCCAAAATGGCTGCGCCGTCGATCAGTTTGAACAACATATCCGCGCTGTGGCGGGCTGGCCGCTCGGCGATGGGCAGCGTCACTCAGACGTGGTGATGGAAAACCTGATCGGACACGATATGGACCGGGTGCCGGAACTCGCTCGCGAGCGGGACGTGGCCCTGCATCTATATGGCAAGGCCGAGGTCAAGGCTGGTCGTAAGATGGGGCATTTCAACCGGGTCGTTCGCTGATCGACCCCGCTTTTCAGCCAATGAATTGCGTCGCGATGTCACCGGACATATGGCTGATACGACCTGCTGCAACAGTTGCCGCAACCCGATGGGTTTCGGCATCCAGTATCACCAGATCGGCGCGTTTACCGGGTGCCAAAATGCCACGATCATCCAGCCCCAGCACTCTTGCAGGGCCTTCAGACACCAGAGCCCAGGCCCCAGCCAGATCAAGCAACCCGGTTTTGGCCACCATCAGCGCGGCACGACGCGGGCTGGGATAGTGATAGTCCGAGGCCAGCGCATCACACAGCCCCATCGTGATCAGGTCCAACGCACTGACATTTCCCTTGTGCGAACCACCGCGAACCACATTGGGTGACCCGAGAATGATGTGATCGCCATTCGAACGCGCCGCCTCGGCCGCGTCGAGCGTTTCAGGGAATTCAGAGATAGAAACGCCGCGATCACGCCACCATGCCCTTGTTTCTGCGGTGGCATCGTCGTGACTGCCCAGCCGGATACCTTGTTGACGCAGATCTGCGCACAAAGCGTCAAGCGCACCCGGGACCTCTTCTTTTCTCGCATGCATGTTCAGCAGCATATCAAAATGAGCGTCCGGATTGCGCCCCGCCTTGAGCGCCTGCCCCGTCAGGCGTGGCGGCTTGCGGCCTTCGGCCAGACGGTCATGCGGCAGATGGTCGTTGAAAACGACGTAGGGCACCTGCCATTCGGCGATGCGGCCTGGCAGATCTGCATAATCCTCGAGCATGTGGGTTTCGAACCGCAACTGTGGGATCAGATCGGTCACTGTACTGTTTTTGACAGACGCGATGGCATCAAAAACCTGCGCCGCAAATTCTGGGCCGCGCACACCGCCTTCCCAGCTATGAAACTGGGCCAGCACAGCTGTCGTAATACCGTTTGCCGCTAGCTCGGCCTCGACCGAAAGGATGCCTTCGGCCATTTGCTTCATTGCTCCGCGGCGCGGTGCGATGTGGCGTTCGAACCCGTCACCATGCAGATCGATGATTCCGGGCAGAACGATGTATCCCGACAGGTCAACCTGACGCCCAGTCCGATCCTGTTGAACAATCCCGTCGCCGATGCTGAGTTCTGCAGGCACAACGCCTTCAGCGGGCAGCAGCACATCCGCGCCCGTGAATGTCAGTTCAAGTGATGTCATCGCGTGGGTTCCGACTCTGGTTCCGAGCAATCCTGCCCGATGCAGATCTCGTCTATTATGTCCATGACCCCATCAAGCCAAGTGATCTGTGGGTCAAACTGACCGTACTCGATAAAGTGTAGCGCCTGCGCCATGACACGCGGATTGTTCATCATGAATGTATGGGTCACCGGCAGAACGATATGATCAGCCATGCCCTCGACCTTGGTTGTTTCTACTGACACCTTGCCGTCATCCGTGCCATCAATCAGGGATGACCAAATTGGGTTCAGGGAATTCTCGCCTGCAATGACGCCCAGTTCGAAGTCTACCGGCGGCAGGCGGCGCGGCAGACCTTCTGGTCCTGTACCTAACGCAAGACCCGCCGGTCCGTGCAACAGGCCAAACACCTCCCAGTCACCCAGTTCATCAACCAACTGACTGCCCTGGTTCGGCGGGCCCAACATAACGACGCGGCCGAGGTTCTCGGGGTGATTATCCTGCAGCCAATAGCGCAACAGGATACCCCCCATCGAGTGAGCCACGATATTGACCTTGTCATCGCCACATTCGGCGAATGCATCCGGCAGGGTCTGATTGGCCAGCTCCGGGATCGGCAAATCCGTCGAAGGATAACCCGGTCGTACGACGTTGTAGTCGTGAACCCGGAACAACTGCTCCATGACTGAGAACGAGGCTTCGGTGCGCGCAAGTCCATGCAAAAGCACAACGCATTTAGCGCTCGCAACAGCGGGTGTCAGGAACAGGAATATTGCGACCAGAAACCTCATGCCAGCCAGATAAGGCCTATCTTGCGCGGTTGGAACCCCTAGCGGCGCTTCAACCGCACCACGGCCAGTGCGATACCGCCCAGCACCAGCATTGCTCCGACCATCAGTTTCAGACTCGCGATTTCGCCCAGCAGGATCACTCCGGCAATGATCGCAATGATTGGGACGCTGAGTTGGACAACCGCCGCTGCAGCCGGAGCAAGTTGCGGCAGAACCCGATACCAAAGGGCGTAACCCATCCCGGATGTGACCGCGCCCGACAGGATTGCAAGCAGATAACCAACAGAATTGATCTGCCATCCAGCACCAAACCATAGCAGAGCCAAAGCGGTAACCGGCAAAGCCACCACGAAGTTTGCAGCTGTCCCGGCCAAGGCATCCGGCTCGGAGCGTCCGGCCAACGAATAAGCGGCCCAGCCAACTCCGGCGGCGGTCATCAAGGCGGCCCCTGTAAGATCGACCTGCAGCGCACCCGATGGCCACAACACAAACGCTAGGCCCGCAAGCGCTATTGCAGCACCAAGCATTTGCCGGGCGGTAGGGACCGCGCCGAATGCGGTGTTCGCCGCAAACATGGTGATCTGGACCACACCAAACAGGATCAGCGCGCCGAGACCAGCATCCAGTGTCAGATAGGCCACCGAAAACCCGATCATATAGAGCGATAGCGCCCCTGCCCCGATGATCCTTCGCCTGTTCCGCAATGGCAGCTGCGTGCCACGCATAAGGACAAGAAGTGAAAGAACCAAAGCCCCGGACAAGACCCGGACCACAGCAAAACTGGCCGGATCGCTGGCCCCGCTGTCGACCGCCAGACGGTTCAATATCGAATTTGCCGCAAAGGCGCACATGGTCAGGGTGGTCAGCAGGAATAGTCTCATATCAACCGGATAGCGGTTTAACAGAGTTTTGGACACTCACTTTCCTGCGGGCATAAGCTGCAAAAGGAAACGGGGCCGCCCAAAGGCGACCCCGTTCTTATTTCTCAGTGCGGCCCCTTTTCGGCAGCTTGGCCTGTTGGCCAAGCGCCTGTCGGGTTCGTCAGAATTCGCTGGTGCGAACTCGACGTGCTTACATCATGCCGCCCATGCCGCCCATGTCGGGCATGCCGCCTGCAGCAGGTGCGTCTTTCTGCGGCTTGTCAGCAACCATTGCTTCGGTGGTGACCAGCAGGCCAGCAACCGATGCCGCGTCTTCCAGAGCGGTACGGACAACTTTGGCCGGGTCGATCACGCCGAACGAGAACATGTCGCCATATTCTTCGGTCTGTGCGTTGAAGCCAAATGCAGCGTCAGTGGACTCACGGACCTTGCCCGCAACAACCGCACCGTCAACACCCGCGTTCTCGGCGATCTGGCGCAGCGGCGCTTCGATTGCCTTACGAACGATGTTGATGCCTGCGCTTTGATCAGCGTTTGCGCCTTCCAGCGATTCCAGTGCTTTACCGGCCTGAACCAGAGCAACACCACCGCCGACAACAACGCCTTCCTGAACAGCAGCGCGTGTTGCGTTCAGAGCATCGTCCACACGGTCCTTACGCTCTTTCACTTCAACTTCGGTCATGCCGCCGACGCGGATAACAGCAACACCGCCTGCCAGTTTGGCAACGCGCTCTTGCAGCTTCTCACGGTCGTAGTCCGACGAGGTTTCTTCGATCTGAGTGCGGATCTGAGCAACGCGTGCCTCGATCTCGGCTTTCTCGCCAGCACCGTCGACGATGGTGGTTTCGTCTTTGGTGATTTCGATTTTCTTGGCGGTGCCCAGCATGTCCATGGTGACGGACTCGAGCTTCATGCCCAGATCTTCGCTGATGACCTGACCGCCGGTCAGGATTGCGATGTCCTGCAGCATGGCTTTACGGCGATCGCCGAAGCCCGGTGCCTTGACAGCAGCAATTTTCAGACCGCCGCGCAGTTTGTTGACAACCAGAGTTGCCAGCGCTTCGCCTTCAACGTCCTCAGCAATGATCAGCAGCGGCTTTTGCGACTGGATCACCTGCTCGAGCAGCGGAACCATCGGCTGCAGCGAGGACAGTTTCTTTTCGTGCAGCAGGATCATGCAGTCGTCGAGTTCTGCAATCATCTTGTCTGCGTTGGTGACGAAGTAAGGCGACAGGTAGCCACGGTCGAACTGCATACCTTCGACAACGTCGGTCTCGGTTTCCAGACCTTTGTTTTCTTCGACGGTGATAACGCCTTCGTTGCCAACTTTCTGCATCGCGTCTGCGATCTGCTGGCCGATTTCGGCTTCGCCGTTGGCCGAGATGGTGCCAACCTGAGCAACTTCGGCCGAGTCTTTGACTTCGCGCGAGGCGTCTTTGATGCCTTCAACAACCTTGGCAGTCGCCAGGTCGATGCCGCGCTTCAGGTCCATCGGGTTCAGGCCAGCA
>NZ_SMMF01000947.1:7491-7687 GCF_009711355.1 Roseibium sp. RKSG952
CCTGCGCCAGAACGGTTGCGGTGGTGGTGCCGTCACCGGCTTCGTCATTGGTGCGGCTGGCGACTTCTTTCACCATCTGCGCACCCATGTTTTCGAACTTGTCTTCCAGTTCGATTTCCTTGGCAACCGAAACACCGTCTTTGGTGATGCGCGGTGCGCCGAAGGATTTGTCCAGAACCACGTTGCGGCCTTTGGG
>NZ_SMMF01000947.1:7795-15689 GCF_009711355.1 Roseibium sp. RKSG952
AGGATGTTCACACCTGCCAGCATGCGGTTACGGGCATCGGTGTCGAACTTGACGTCCTTTGCAGCCATGTCGTTTCTCCTTGAGAAAATGTATTGGAATGAAGATCAGAGAAGCGCGTGGGCTTACTCGATGATCCCCATGATGTCGCTTTCTTTCATCATCAGCAGCTCTTCGCCGCCGACGTTGACCTCGGTGCCCGACCATTTGCCGAACAGGATCTTGTCGCCAGCTTTAACAGCCATTGCGATCAGTTCGCCGCTGTCCTTGCGTGCGCCTTCGCCGGTTGCAACGACTTCGCCTTCGCTGGGCTTTTCTTTTGCACTGTCAGGAATGATCAGGCCGCCTGCGGTTTTCTCTTCGCTTTCGGTACGGCGAACCAGCACACGGTCATGAAGCGGTTTCAATGCCATCTTTGCAGCTCCTTGGGCTCAAAGTTTATCTATCCTCCCCCCGCCGTCTGGCGAGGCGTTAGCACTCAAGGGTAGAGAGTGATAACGACGCATAGCTAGGGGGTCGGTCAGAGCGAGTCAACAATATCGACTGAACTTTTTTGATCTGCCTAATGGCTTTGGCGGGATCAGTTGGTTTCTTCCCAACTGTAGGCCCAGTGTTTCAGGCCTTCGGTCCCGGTCTCTGACAAGGCATAGACACCCTTTTCGACCTTATCGAACCAGCCGTAGTGATTGTCACGCATCAGGCGCGTCGCCGCCGCAACCCCGGTGGCCTTGGCCACGTCGGCCCCTTTGGCCGCACCGCATTCCGCCAGATGTGCCGCGCATTTCAGAGCATCCTGACGATAGGCTGTGACAATTCCATGCCGGGTAGCGCCACCAGAATTGGGATCGCCTTGCAGCCGGTCAAACTCGCGCAAAAGTCTGGCTTTGCGGATATTGGACTTACGCGGCGCATAAGGACCGGGGTCACATTGCACCTCAACCCTGCCATCTTGCCGAACCGTGATCAGCCCCAGACCCAGACGGCGACACAGGGCCAGATTGTCCCGCAGCGCCCGGCGTGCGGTCTTTCCCGTGGGCTTACATACTGCAACATACACCTGATCCGTCATCTTCAGCCGCGCTATGGCCTGATGAAAAAGGGTCAGCGAAAACCGCAGCTTCAGTTCAACGATCACGGGATCCTCCCCATCACGCAGCGCGACGATGTCGGCTGCGCCCACTTCACCTTTCACGGCATAGCCCTGACGCTCCAACAGCGCTTTGACGGGTGGGTAGAGATCCTGTTCGCGGTCCATTCGGCCATGCTAGGCAGTTTGGCCGGGAATGCCAGATGTCACGGGCAAAACCTCTAAATCAAATGGTTGCACCTGCTTACGCAGCAAGGCAACACTGTCCCTGAGCCAATAATCACACTGCCGGGATGGAACCGATGCGCCTGTTCAGCTTTTTCTTCTGCCTATTGCTGCCTCTGTCTGCACATGCAGCCTGCGAAGGGCGCGATCTTCGGTTGGATATGACAGCCGAACAACACCAGCAACTGGATGAAGCCGTGAGCCAAATCCTGTTTCCCGAAGGCAATCATTGGATCGCCCGCAAGGGGGATACGGTCCTGCATCTGATCGGCACCCTGCACACCAATGATGAGCGGATGGGAGAGGTGATCGAACGACTGTCACCCACACTGAGCGAGGCTGACGCGTTCTATTTCGAGATCACGCAGGATCAGATGGAGGCGTTCCAGAAGGACCTTGAAAAGGACTTCAGCCCTGTGCTGATCACCTCCGGGCCAACTCTGATAGACTTGATGGGCGAAGAGGATTGGGCCGTATTTTCCGCGGCACTCGCTGAACGTGGAATTCCGGACTGGATGGCAGCCAAGATGCGCCCATGGTTTTTGAGCATGATGCTGGGCCTGCCACCCTGCCTGATGACCACCCCCGACGCTGATCGCGGCATGGACAAGCGCCTCTCTGAACTGGCTGAGGCGAAAGGCATCCCCCAATACTCGCTGGAACGCGTTGAGGACGTGATGAACATGTTCGACAGCCACCCGATCGAAGAGCAGGTACAATCGCTGGTTCGGCTGGCCGGTGCGCTGCAGGCCGGGGATGATCACCTGATCACGATGGCCAACGCATATCTCGAAGAAAAGCACGCCGAAATCCTGCAGCTTGCCAAGCTTCAGGGGCTTGAGGCATCCGGCCTGACACCGGAGGAATTCGATGCCGAATGGAAAGGCTTTGAGGACCAGTTGCTGGTGCAGCGCAACGCTAACTGGATGGAGCAGATTCTGGACATCAAGGACCAGACCATCGTGATTGCGGTTGGCGCCGGGCATCTGAGCGATGAATACGGGCTGCTGAACCAGTTGCAGCAGGCCGGGTACACCCTGACTCGCGCTCCGTTCTAGCAGGAACCGGCAGGTCTCAGACCAACCGTCGCAGACAGGCTGCTGCAGGGTGACAAGCGGGATTGGCCGCCCTATAAGGCGCGCAAATTTCCAATCCTCAGGACGCTGATATGACAATCCAAGTATTTGGTCACAAATCCCCCGATACAGACTCGACCGGTTCGCCCATCCTGTGGGCATGGTACCTGAACGAAGTCAAAGGTGAAAAGGCCGAGGCCGTGCTGTTGGGTGAGCCCAATACCGAAGCGGCGTTCATGCTGCAGCGGTGGGACCTGCCCAAGCCGCAAATCATCGAGGACGTAACCGAGGATGCACCGGTTGTCATCGTAGACACCAACAACCCGGCCGAACTGCCCGCCAGCATCAACAGCGCCGATATCCGCGCCATCATCGACCACCACAAGCTGGTCGGCGGTCTGGAAACCAAAGGCCCGATCGACATCACCGTGCGCCCACTGGCCTGCACCGCTACCATCATGGTCGATCTGATGGGCGACGACGCCGCAAAGATGCCCGAACCCATCAAAGGCGCTGCACTGACCTGCATCCTGTCCGACACGCTGGAGTTCCGCTCACCCACCACCACCGCGCATGACCGCGCCGTGGCCGAAAAGCTGGCAGCTGATCTGGGGCTGGACGTTTCGGCCTATGCAGCCGACATGTTCGCGGCGAAATCAGACGTGTCCTCGTTCTCGGACGCGGAACTGATCCGCATGGACAGCAAGGAATACGAAGTCGATGGCACCAAGTTTCGCGTCTCGGTTCTGGAAACCACTGCGCCGGGCGTTGTTCTGGACCGCAAAGCCAGCCTGGCGAGCTCGATGGTTGACGTTGCCAAGGAAGACGGCGTTGATCAGGTTCTGCTGTTTGTCGTCGATATCCTGAACGAAGAGGCTACCCTGCTGGTTCCGAACGATCTGGTCAAAGGCGTTGCTGAGAAGAGCTTTGGTGCAACCGTTGATGGTGACGCTGTGGTCCTGCCTGGCGTCATGAGCCGCAAAAAGCAGATCATCCCGAACCTGAAGGTCTGATTGACTGCCGAACCAAACTAAGAGGCGTCCAATCGGGCGCCTTTTTTCATTGCGACTAAGGATTTGCGCGTTAGGCATCCGTTGGTAAGCTTATGTTGTTAGCCCTTCGATGAATTGGACCAGACAACAGCATGAGCGTACGAAGTTTCAGCACCACGCGGGATATCCTGCGATTTGAAGGCAAGGACAAAGCCGCCTATTGGCGCCGCTTTGCCATGCTTCTAACGCTGTCCGTTGTGATTGCCACGATGGGTATGCTGCGCAATTCCGGGGCCGTGGTGATTGCGGCGATGCTGGTTGCACCCCTGATGACACCCATTCTGGGCGTTGCGGCGGCGATGGTGATGGGTTGGCTGAAACGCGCGTTGACCCTGGCGCTGATCGTGTGCTGCGCCGCGGTTCTGTGTGTTCTCATGGCCTGGTTCATGGTGTATGCGGCCGACGTTCCGCGGGGCGTTCTGATCCCTGATCAGGTTCTGGCGCGCACCGACCCGGGGACCGAGGACCTGATCGTTGCTTTGGCCGCAGGTGTCGCCGGGGCCTATGTTCAGGTCAACCGGTCCGAGCTTAGCCTGTTGCCCGGCGCGGCGATCGGTGTCTCGCTGGTTCCGCCGCTTTCGGCATCGGGAATTCTGCTGTATTTCGGCGAGCCAGCCGAGGCCTATGAGGCCGGTCTGCTGTTTGCAACGAACCTAGGTGCGATCATCCTGTCAGCCTGCGCCGTGTACATCGTTTACGCTGCCCGCTCAGTCGCGTTTGGCAAAGGCAGGCGCAAGCTCAACTTCACGGCAAGTGTGTTCGTGACGCTTGCCTTTCTGGCCGTTGTGGTCATTCAACTGGGGAAATCGACCTACAATCGCTATCTGGAAACCCGCACCGAAGCCGAAGTGGCGCAGGCAATTCGGGATTGGGCCGATCCGGTTTCGGTAGAGATCATCCGCATAGACGTCAACGCAAAGCGGAAGCAGGCCGAAGTCTGGCTGATCGTCGACCTTCCGGCAGAAGCTCAGTTCAAAGTCTCGTCCGTCGCCGGTTTGTTGCCAGAGCAGCTGCGTGAAAACCCCTTGGTCGACGTGCTTCAGGCCGAGCTTGGCCCGGGTTACCTTGCAATCATCCGGTATCAGACACGCATCGGCGCTCAGATCATTCTGGGCACCGAGAACGTGCAACAGGCACCTGATGTAGAAGAGATCACTGAAGACAACTAGCAGCAGCTTATGTGCGATGCGGGATGGTCAAGGCGCAAAAGCTTTGCCATAGCTGTCGCAACTCCGATTTCTGACCCAGAGGCCCTCATGACCCAGATCGTCACCTCGCTTGCCGAGATCTCCGACCGCTACAAGGCACTGTTCGTCGATCTGTGGGGCTGCGTCCACAACGGCATCACCGCCTATCCCGAAGCTGTCGAAGCGCTGAAAGCCTATCGTGAGCGCGGTGGCAAAGTGGTTCTGGTTACCAACTCTCCCAAACCGCGGGCAGGTGTTGCCGAACAGTTGACGCATTTCAACGTCCCGGCAGATTCCTATGACACCATTGCCACCAGTGGAGATTCAGCCCGGTCTGCGATGTTCCGCGGTGAAGTGGGCGAAAAGGTCTATTTCATGGGGGAATGGGAACGCGACGCCGGTTTCTTTGAACCTCTGAAACTGCTGGATCACCCTCTAAACGTCGAACGCGTGCCACTGGATGAGGCCGAAGGCATTGTGTGCTGCGGCCCGTTCGATCCGATGGCTGACCCGTCAGTGAACCGTCCTGATTTTCTTTATGCCAAGCAAAAAGGTCTCAAGCTGCTCTGCGCGAACCCCGATATTGTGGTTGATCGCGGTGAAATTCGGGAATGGTGCGCAGGCGCGCTGGCCAAGCTCTATACTGAAATGGGCGGTGAGAGTCTGTATTTCGGGAAACCCCACCCGCCAATCTACGATCTGGCCCGGCGGCGGTTGCACGCCCTTGGGGTGGATGTCGTAGATTCCGACATTCTGGCCATTGGCGATGGCCCTCATACCGACATCGCAGGCGGCATGGGTGAAGGCATTGATTCCCTGTTTATCACCGGCGGTCTGGCTGCATCCGAGACAAAAACGTCGTACCAGCCTGACCCCGATGCTCTAAACGACTATATTATAAAGGAAAAAATCAACCCGACCTACTCGATCGGTCGTTTGCGTTAGTCAAAAAGGGGCTTGATTTTCTGCGCCTGCAAAGTAATAAAGTTGCCAACCTGCGGCCATGGGTGATTTTTTGTTTCCCGGCCATCATTGAGTGAGGGCGACATGTTGGACAATCTTCCGCGCGGAACGATCTGCATCGAAGACATCGAAATGGGCATGACCCGGCACCTGCGCAAAATGGTGACGGACGAAGACATTGAGATGTTTGCTCAGGTTTCAACCGACCGGAATCCTGTGCATCTGGACGATGACTATGCACGCGACACTATTTTTGAGGGCCGTATCGCACACGGCATGCTGACGGCCGGTCTGATCTCGGCAGTTATCGGCGAACAGCTTCCCGGTCACGGAACAGTCTATATGGGCCAGTCCCTGAAGTTTCTGGCACCCGTTCGTCCCGGAGATATGGTCTACGCCGAGGTTAAGGTGATCGATATCGACTTTGCCAAGCGCCGGGTGAAACTGGACTGCCACTGCGCCGTTGACGGCAAAAAGGTCCTGATTGGTGAGGCAATGGTTCTGGCGCCGTCCAGAAAGTTCGACTGAACCTCAGCCTACCTTCCATGTTCAGAGGGCGCCGATCACGGCGCCTTTTTTAATTGACGGGCTTTGCAATCGGTCGAACTGTCGTAGAACTTGCGCATCAATATTCTTCATTCGAAACGATTTCAGTATCTGCCATGGCCACCTACCGCTCTTACATGATCTGCAGTAGCCCGCGCAGCGGTAGTACTTTGCTGTGCAAGCTGCTCGAGGCGACAGGCATCGCCGGGAAACCTGAATCCTATTTCCATTCGCCTAGCCTTGAAGACTGGCTGGAAAGTTATGAGCTTGAGATCGGCGACTATCCCAATGTCGATGCAGCGCGGGTTGCTGTCTTTCGGGCAGCGCATGCCAAAGGGCGGGCTGGCTCGGACGTCTTCGGCTTGCGAATGCAGGGAAAGAGCCTGGAGTTCTTTCTGGAACAGCTCGGGAAGTTGCATCCCGATCAACCAACTGATGTGGCGCGGTTTCGGGCTCAGTTTGGCAAGCCCCTGTTCATTCACCTGACCCGCAGCGACAAACTTGGTCAGGCGGTCTCATTCGTGAAGGCAACCCAGACCGGGCTGTGGCACAAAAACTCGGATGGCAGTGAGTTGGAGCGCCTCTCTCCTCCGGCTGAACCCGTCTACAACCGGGATGAGCTTGAGCGATGTAAGTATGAGTTCGAGGTGTTAGACGCGAGATGGCTGGATTGGTTTGCACAAGAGGGCATTAATCCTGTGACCATTCATTATGATCAGCTTTCCCGAGATCCCAATGGCGAACTTGCAAGAGTGCTTACTGCTCTGGATCTTGATCCCAGCGTCGCGCATGCAGTGGCCACACCAACCGCAAAACTGGCGGACAGCACCAATCAGGACTGGGTCCGGCGGTTTCGGACAGAAGATGCTGCACCCAGAGCGCGTTATTGACTGAATCAGGTGCTTGAACCCGGCCCCCAGTCCCGCTAGGCAAACGGAATGCAGATCATTCGGGATTTCCAGTTTGTTGAGCCAGAAGACCGAGGCGCCAGTGTTGCGATCGGTAATTTTGATGGCGTTCATATCGGCCATCAATCGGTGATTGACCTTGCCCGCAATGAAGCACCGGATGCGCCGTTGGGCGTGCTCACATTCGAGCCTCACCCACGCGAATACTTCGCACCCGACGCCCCGCCATTTCGCCTGATGCGCGGCAATGCCCGCGCCCACCGGCTTGAGAAACTGGGCGTTCAGAAACTTTATGAATTGCCGTTCAACGCTGCTCTGGCCGGGTTGTCGCCCGAGGAATTTGCCCGAAACGTCATCTGCGACGGTCTGGGGTTGGCACATGTCGTGGTCGGGGCCGATTTCTGTTTCGGCAAGGGTCGCAGTGGGACAACCCAGGATATGGAACGGTTCGGGCGCGAAATGGGCTTTGATGTCACAATCGCCCCCTTGATGGAAAGATCGGAAAACATTGTGTCATCAACTGCTATTCGCACAGCATTGACCGAAGGCCGTCCACGCGACGCGGCTGCGATGCTGGGGCACTGGCACCGGATCGAAGGCGAAGTAGTCGGTGGAGAGCAGCGCGGGCGAGAGTTGGGCTTTCCCACGGCCAACATGTCGATCGAAGGGCTGCACCCGCCAAAATTCGGGGTCTATGCCGTTCTGGTCGACGTTCTGGATGGACCGCACAAAGGCAGCTATCACGGTGCGGCCTCGGTCGGGACCCGGCCGATGTTTAATGGCGAAATCCCCAATATCGAAACGTTTCTGTTCGATTTTTCCGGCGATCTTTATGGCTCTACCCTGTCTGTTG